>JAGYIK010000078.1 GCA_018402605.1 Litorivicinus sp.
TGTTGACGGTCTTACCTACACCGGCACCACCAAACAATCCCACCTTTCCGCCTTTTGCGAACGGAGCGACGAGGTCGATCACTTTAATACCGGTCTCAAGCAATTCGGTTGAAGCAGACTGTTCAGCAAATGTCGGTGCCTTGCGGTGAATCGGCATCCGACTTTTTTCGCCAATCGGACCCTTCTCATCAATCGGGTTACCCAGAACGTCCATGATACGGCCCAGGGTTTCTTGGCCGACAGGAACTGAAATCGCTGCCTTGGTGTTGTCCACCATCAGTCCGCGCGACAACCCTTCTGTAGATCCCATCGCAATGGTCCGAACAATGCCGTCGCCCAGCTGCTGCTGTACCTCCAGAACAATCGGTTTCCCATCAATGGTCAGTGCATCATAGACTTGAGGTACTGACTCACGCGGGAACTCGACGTCAATGACCGCGCCGATGATTTGGACAATCTTTCCGCTACTCATCGTATTTCTCCTAAAACAATCCGTTATTACAGTGCCGCAGCACCGCCAACAATTTCTGAAATTTCTTGTGTGATCGCTGCTTGACGCGCTTTGTTATACACAAGCTCTAAATCTTCAATCAGCTGACCTGCGTTATCGGTCGCCGCTTTCATAGCAACCATTCGCGCTGCCTGCTCGCAGGCCAAATTTTCAACGACTGACTGGTAGACGAGGGACTCGATATAACGAATCAACAGCGCATCAAGAACCGTCGCAGCATCGGGCTCATAAATGTAATCCCAAAACATGCCGAGTTGTTCAATGTGGCCTGTCTCTTTCGGCAGCGGTAAAAGCTGCTGAACAGTCGGCTTTTGCGTCATGGTATTCACAAATTGGTTGTAGACGACGTAAAGACGATCTATTCGTCCCTCTTCATATGCGTCCATCATGACTTTGACGCTACCGATCAAGTCGGCAACCGTTGGATGGTCACCGACGTGGCCCGCTGTCGCGACAACATTTCCGCCGAAACTTCTGAAAAAACCCAACGCTTTTGAGCCAATAACAGCCAAGTCGACCTCAACGCCAGCCCCATGGTGAGCACCCATTTCAGAAACGACTTTCTTAAATAGGTTTGCGTTGAGTCCACCGCAGAGTCCGCGATCCGTTGAAACAACGACATAACCCACGCGCGCAATTTCGCGCGCATCAAGGTAAAGGTGATTGTGCTCTGGATTCGCATGCGCTAAGTGGCCGATAACATCTAAGATGCGCTCTGCATAGGGGCGCGTGGCACTCATGCGCTCCTGAGCTTTCCGCATTTTTGAAGCCGCAACCAGTTGCATCGCACTCGTAATTTTCTGCGTGTTCTTGATGCTTCCGATCTGGTTGCGAATTTCCTTACCAACTGCCATGCCGTTTGCCTCTTTCTATATCGCGATTAATAGGTCTGCGATGATTTGAAAGACTCGACAACGGCTTTCAATTTGCCGGCAATCTCGTCATTGTAATCGCCCTTCTTATTGATTTCCGTGCGGAGCTTTTTGTGCTCTGATCGGAAATAACTCAATAGAGCGGCCTCAAAAGCAACAACCCTGTTGACGTCGACGTCATCGAGGAAGCCTTCGTTCGCAACATAAAGAATCAATCCCATATCCGCGATTGACTGCGGACTATATTGCTTTTGCTTCATCAATTCTGTCACACGTTGACCGTGTTCCAACTGCTTACGTGTCGCATCATCCAAATCCGATGCAAACTGCGCAAACGCCGCCAACTCACGATACTGGGCTAAAGCCAGTCGAATACCGCCACCGAGCTTCTTGATGATTTTTGTTTGTGCCGCGCCGCCCACTCGAGATACTGAAATACCGGCGTTCATTGCCGGACGAATACCTGAGTTAAACAGGTTTGTCTCAAGGAAGATCTGACCGTCTGTGATTGAAATCACGTTGGTTGGAACGAACGCAGACACGTCACCGGCCTGTGTTTCAATAATTGGCAACGCGGTCAGGGATCCTGTTTGACCCTTCACCTTACCGCCCGTGAATTCTTCGACATACTCTGCGTTCACACGTGCAGCACGTTCGAGCAATCGAGAGTGCAAATAGAAAACATCACCGGGATACGCTTCTCGGCCTGGTGGACGACGAAGCAACAAAGAGATCTGCCGATATGCGACAGCTTGCTTAGACAAATCGTCATAAACGATCAACGCATCTTCACCACGATCCCGGAAGTACTCACCCATGGTGCAACCGGAAAACGGAGCCAAAAACTGCATAGACGCAGGGTCCGCCGCGCCCGCTGCGACAATGATCGTGTGATCCATTGCCCCATGTTCTTCGAGCTTGCGCACCACAGATGCGATCGACGACTGTTTTTGGCCAATCGCGACGTAGATACATTTTACGCCTGTATCTTTCTGGTTGATGATCGCATCAATCGCAACGGCAGTCTTACCTGTCTGGCGGTCACCGATGATCAACTCACGCTGACCACGCCCAATTGGAACCATCGAGTCAATGGCTTTCAGGCCAGTTTGCACAGGCTGGTCGACCGACTTCCGTGCAATAACCCCAGGGGCAACTTTTTCAATCGCATCAGTACCATCTGCGTCGATATCGCCCTTCCCATCAATCGGGTTACCAAGCGCATCAACAACGCGTCCAAGCAGGCCATTACCAACCGGGACTTCGAGGATTCGTCCTGTACAACGGGCTGTTTGCCCCTCTGCAAGCTCTTGATAGTCGCCCAAAACAACGGCGCCTACAGAATCTCGCTCGAGGTTCAACGCCATGCCGAACACACCACCATCGAATTCGATCATTTCACCGTACATGACGTCGGCTAGACCGTAAATTCGAACGATACCGTCGGAAACCGAAACAATGGTTCCCTCGTTTTTCGCGGACACAGCGATGTCGGCTTTACCGATTCGCTGCTTGATCAGTTCGCTGATCTCTGAAGGATTCAATTGATCCATGAAACGTTCCTTTCAAATTCTTTTAGCTTAAGCAGTTAAAGCCTCGGCAATTTTTGCCAAGCGACCTTTAACTGTCGCGTCAATCACCGTATCGCTTGAGCGAATCTCAAAACCACCGATCAACGACTGATCTACAGCAGTTTCTATGCGGATCGTCTTTCCGGCATATTTGGATTTGAGCTTCGACTCAAGCAGCGCAATTTCATCGTTACTGAGTTCAAATGCACTTGTAATGGTGACATCCAACGCTTGCTGCCGTCCGGCGAGCAACCGCTCGTATTCAGTGGCGATTTCTGGCAGTGCCAACATCCGACCGTAATAGGCCAATGCATCAAGAAATGCGTCAGCGCCATCAGCCGGAGTCGTTGCAGTGAGATCAGACATGATCTTCACTTTTAAGTTGGCGTTGACACCAGGATTCTTCAGCGTCTCAATCATCGTTTCATCGGAAACAAGGATTGCGCAACACTGTAAAAAACCAAGCCAGGCTTCCTCCGCTTTGCATTCAACCGCATGCGCAAAAACTGCTTTCGCATAAGGCCTAGCAATGGTCGTGAGCTCTGCCATTTGTCGACTCCTTAAAGCTCTTCGGCCAGTTCAGCCAAGAGTTTTTGTGAGCCGCTGCATCAACTGCCGCACTGAGAACGCGCTCAGCTCCCGTGACAGCCAAAGGTGGCCACTTCCGCACGCAATGTTTTACGTGCTTGCGCAGCATCTTGGGCAATCTGAGCCTGTGCAGACACCATAATCTTGTCAGCTTCTGCCGGGCTTTATCCTGGGCTTCTTCAACAATTTGAGACGCGCTTGTTTGCCACGCTCAATCAGTTCAGACTTGCGCACGTGCCGCGATGAGCTCCCTCAGCAATCTGGCCTTTCGCGTTTTCCAGCTCACGAGTTGCTTTGTCTGCCGCGTCTAACCCTTCTGCAATACGCTTTTGTCGATCAGCCATCGCCATGACAATTGGTGGTATTAATACATATTTCATGCAAAAGCCAACAAAGATCAGGAACGCCTTATCAGCTGACCTATCATGTAATTTAGATTCACAGCCGTACCTCGCTACGTTGGCAATGGGCCTCCTCTCCTCGGTGGCCGATTAAAGGTGCGCAATGAACGGGTTTTGCAGATGTAAGAACAGTGCCAAACCAACACCGATCATCGTTACCGCATCCAAAAGGCCCGCAATAATGAACATTTTGGTCTGTAACATTGGAACTGTTTCTGGATTGCGCGCAGCGCCCTCCAAGAACTTACCGCCCAAAATTGCGAAACCAATCGCTGTACCCAATGCGCCTAGGCCGATGATCAGTGCGACCGCCAAAACGGTCATTGATACTACTGCTTCCATAATTTCCTCCAGTCAAAGGACTTAGTTAAATGTAAATGGTGATTCGTTTAATGGTGCTCATGCGCCATCGACAGATACACGATAGTCAGCATCATGAAGATGAACGCCTGAAGCGTAATAACAAAGATGTGGAAAATTGCCCACGGCACTGAGAGAACCCACTGCAGATAAAACGGCAGCAAGGCAATCAGAATGAAAATCAACTCGCCTGCGTACATATTTCCGAACAGTCGCAAAGCAAGTGAAATTGGTTTCGCAATCAGGCCAACACCCTCTAAAAGAAAGTTGAAAGGCATGAGCCATTTACCAAAAGGCTGCAGTGTGAGTTCACCGATGAACCCACCAGCACCTTTGATTTTGAAGGAGTAGAAAATGATCATTAAGAACACGCCCAACGACATCCCTAATGTGGCGTTTAAATCCGTCGTTGGCACGATTTTCATGTACTCAACGCCCGCGATGTTAAAAAGTCGAGGCACGAGATCTATAGGCAGCAATTTGACTGAATTCATGATGAAAATCCAGCCAAAGATCGTAAGGGCCAGTGGCGCAACTAACTTACTTTTGCCATGAAATGTCTCGCGAACTGCAGAATCGACAAATTCCACGACCATTTCGACAAAGTTCAAAACACCGGATGGCACCCCTGAGGTGGCACGTTTTGCACCGGCATAAAAGATCCAACTCAAGATTATGCCGAGAAATAGTGCCCATCCAACAGTATCAACGTGGATCGCCATGAACCCCATTTCTGCCGCTTCTTGACCGCCATGGGCAAATGACCACCCATTGTCAGGATGATATCCATAGGTCAAATTTGTGAGGTGGTGTTGGATGTACTCTGATGCTGTTGGGTTTTGAGATGCCATCACGAATTCCAATTAGTATGTTGACCTTCCTCTCATCATGAGCGGAAGACTCAGTTGTCCGGCCAGAATTGCAACGATGAAACTGGCCAATACTGCCTCCGATACCAGCTCGTCTGCGTGCATCCATAGCACCGCGAACAGTATGGCGGTCA
>JAGYIK010000079.1 GCA_018402605.1 Litorivicinus sp.
GCGGTCGCCTCTGCCAATGATAACGAGGTGGTGACATACGCTGTCACTTCAATGCCCCGAATCATTGGCAGCAAATGCGGAACAAAGGTGATTGCCACAGGTTGCCCGGCAATCCGGCTTAACTGGTGCGCAATCTCTGGACCGTGACGGTGCCCAGATGCCGCATACGCATGAAAATTATCCGAGGCTTCTGCGACGATTAAATCCGTGCGGGCAGCCCGACCTGCGCCCGATGCGCCACTTTTTCCATCGAGAATAATATGCTCAAGGCTCACGGCCTGCGCTTCAACCATCGGCAATACGGCGAGCATACTTGCTGTGGGGTAACACCCGGGATTCCCAACTAACCGAGCGGACTGAATTGCATCGCGATAACATTCCGGCAAACCGTATACGGCCTCAGGCAACAGATCTGGAGCTCCGTGCGGGCCGCCGTAGGTTTGCTCCCAGAGTGCTTGATCACGGAATCGAAAATCGGCCGCCAAATCGATGACCTTGACGCCCCGTTCAAGCAAGCGCGCTGCTTCGTTCATCGCAATCTGATTCGGTGTGGCATAAAACACCAAATCACACTGCGCCAACGCGTCGAGATCTGGTGCCTGAAACACCAGATCATGATATCGGTCGAGCCATGGATACAGCGTTGCAACAGCATTTCCTGCCTCTGAGCGCGATGTGAGGCAGTGGATTTCGACATCCGGATGCCCCGCCAACATACGCAGCAGCTCCACTCCGGTGTAGCCCGTCCCACCGACGATACCAATTCGCTTCACTTCGATACCCATCCCGTCTAATAATGCCGCCATAATACGGCAAAAATAGCGCTAAGCGCAGACATCGCAGGGAAAGTATGGACCACCGAATCAAGGATAGCGGCACTGAGCTTCTGATTGTATTTGCTATTGGCGGCCTCATCGGTGGCCTCATGGCACTGACCTCCTCCAGCTATGTCTGGGGAGTGCAATTTTTCACCTCGCTTCGCGAGAACAATCCGCTCATCGAAATGACCCTCGGGGGCATGCAGATTGAGCTCACCAGCCTCGTGTTTCTCTGGATTGCTGCCTTGGTCGTTATCATCATTCGACGCGTATTCGGCGTGGTCCGTTGGCATGGCCCAGCCGATACCATCTATGCCGCGCAACAATCAAAAGAACCGCTCGATATCAAACACGGGATTGCATCGACCCTCGCCGCCTTTACCAGCGCGTCCGGCGGTGGCTCCGTCGGCCAATACGGCCCCCTCGTGCACTTTGGTGCGACCATTGGTGCGGTGGTCAAACGCTACGTCTCGAGCCGCCTGTCACATGAAGTGTATTTGGGATGCGGCGTTGCAGCCGCGATCTCAGCAGGCTTTGGTGCACCCATCGCAGGAATCGTGTTTGCACATGAGGCCGTACTGCGCCATTTCTCAGTGCGCGCGATCGCGCCCATTGCAATCGCATCGGTAACAGCGTCTGCTGTAAATAAAGCGATTTTCCCCAGTATGAAAGTGTTTGATATTTCCGCAGCACCGCCGGATCTGGTGACATTGATTCCACTCCTGATCTTGGCAAGCCCACTTATCGCCTGTGCAGCAATTTTGTATATGGCGGCACTTCGCCGCTCGGCGGCGTTTGCGAAGAATTCCGGCTATTCAGCGGAGCGCTTAATCTGGATCGCCGCTACCGTGTGCGGCACCGTCGGCATTTGGATTCCTGAGATTCTCGGCCTCGGGATTGGCACGATCAATGACATGCTTAATGGCGCCTATGGATTGCCTGCCCTAGTGATGTTGCTGTTCGTCAAAATCGCCATGACGGCACTCTGCATCGGCTTTGGCTTGTTCGGAGGGGTGTTCTCGCCGGCCTTGTTCGTGGGTGTTGCGGCAGGCGGTGCAATTGCACAAATCGCTGTGCTATTCGGCGTGCCTGATGTCGCAACTGCACTGAGCGTGGCCGCGATGGCCGCGGTTTCCGCGGCTTTAATCGGCGCGCCCATCGCAGCGGTCTTGATTGCGCTTGAACTGACCCAGTCGTATGCCTATGCGGTCGCAGCCTTGATGGCCGTGGTCGCAACTATGTTGCTCACACACCGCTTGTTCGGCCACTCATTTTTTGATCGCCAGCTCCTCGATCGAGGCATCAATCTCGCTGACGGACGCGAGGCGATCGCCTTGGCGCAGCACAGCGTCGAATCGCATGCCAGCAATGACTGCGTGATCTTGAACGAGACCACGACGGGGCAAGAGGCACTGGCGGCGATGAAGGCGCAGGCGCAAACCGAGGCCTACATCGTAGCTGAAGGTGGCAGACTTGCTGGGAAGCTGACCGTGCATGACGCAATTGAAGCGGGTGAAAACTCAGCATTCCGTTATGCAGACTCAAGCCCGACAACGCTGTTTGCCGATGATTCGCTGGCCGATGCGATGCATACCGTGAGCGACTTTGTGGGTGAGTCGGTTCCAGTCATCACCCGTGATACCCGGCAATTTATTGGCGCCGTCACCGAGGGCGACCTGTTCCAAGCGATCATCACCGTGCAAAGTGATGTGCGCCACCGCGAACGTGACTAGGTCAAATCCTCGACTAAAGTTGCAAAGGGCCACAACTCTTGGTCTACTCAGGTTTTATTGAGGAGAGACTATGTATTTGTGGATTCAAGCCTTTCACGTCATCGCCGTGATCACGTGGTTCGCCGCCTTGTTTTACCTCCCGCGTTTATTCGTCTATCACGCCATGACAGAGGAGTCAGACGAGGTCGGTCGCGAACGGTTTAAGGTGATGGAACGCAAATTATTAAAAGGCATCATGACCCCGTCGATGATTGTTGCGATTGCGCTTGGGGTCTGGACGCTGATGTATGTACCGACCTACATGACCCAAGGTTGGATGCATGCCAAACTGACGTTTGTTGTCCTACTGCTTGGCTACCACCATTGGTGCGCACGCATCGTCAAAACCTTTGCAAATGACGCCAACACGCGATCACACGTATGGTATCGCTGGTTCAATGAAGTCCCTGTGGTCGCCTTGATTGCGATTGTCATTTTGGTGATCGTCAAACCCTTTTAATGCGCGGGCTGTATGTCATTACGCCGGCCCATGAAACGGACCCAAAGCAGCTCGAAAACACCGTGCGTGCTGCCATCGCCGGTGGCGCAGCCTGGGTTCAGTTCCGCCACAAGGGAGCCGACACAGACCTTGCCCTCGAACTTGGACAGGCAACGCTAGCAGCTTGCGAGGCGACCCAAACGCCACTTCTGGTCAACGATCACATTGCCCTCGCACTGCAACTCAATTGCCAGGGCGTGCACCTCGGTCAAAATGATGGCGCAATCGAAGACGCGCGCCTGCGTCTGGGACCCGAAGCGATCATCGGCCGTACCTGCCACGACTCCGCCGCATTCATGCAAGACGCCGTCAAGGCAGGTGCAAGCTATTGCGCGTTTGGTCGGCTTTTCAGCTCGAGTACCAAGCCGGACGCGCCTGGATTATCATTGGCGCGCCTTGCACAACTGGTAACATCGTGCCCGCTTCCCGTCGTCGCGATCGGTGGGATCAATGCGAACAATGCCGAGTCCGTGCTCGCCACCGGCGCTGCAGCATTGGCTGTGTCAGGTGCCGTGTTCGATGCACCCGACATTGCCGAAGCAGCGTATGGGCTTGCCAAATATTTTAAGGAAACACCATGAACCAATCACACATTCTCTTTGAACAGGCCTCGAAATCCATTGCCGGCGGCGTGAACTCCCCAGTCCGCGCATTTCGAGCTGTCGGAGGCACGCCGGTGTTTTTCAGTCATGCCAAAGGCCCCTTTCTGTATGATGCCGATGGCAAAGAGTACGTCGACTACATTGGCAGCTGGGGTCCGATGATCGCCGGACACGCCAACCCAAGGGTCCTCGACGCAGTGCGCAGCGCGATCGAAAACGGACTGTCCTTTGGTGCGCCAACTGCGGTCGAGACAGAGATGGCGGAGCAGGTGAAGCGCTTCTTCCCCTCGATGCAAAAACTACGTTTTTGCTCCAGTGGCACCGAAGCCACGATGAGTGCGATCCGTTTAGCGCGTGGGTTCACTGGGCGCGACACCATTGTCAAATTTGAGGGCTGTTATCATGGCCACTCGGACAGCTTACTTGTCAAAGCAGGCTCAGGTGCGCTGACGTTCGGCGTGCCAAGCTCGCCAGGCGTGCCTGCTGACTTGGCTAAACATACGCTGAATCTGCCATTCAATGACCTCGAAGCCGCGAACGATCTATTCGCATCCATGGGTGACCAGATTGCCTGCCTGATCATTGAGCCCATTACGGGCAATATGAATATGATCCTGCCCACCGAGGGCTATCTGGACGGTCTTCGCACACTCTGTGACGCGCACGGTGTGGTCTTGATCTTTGATGAAGTGATGACCGGTTTTCGCGTCGCAAAGGGTGGCGCGCAGGCGCTCACGGGAGTGAAACCGGACCTCACCTGTCTTGGAAAAATCATCGGTGGCGGCATGCCGGTTGGTGCCTTTGGTGGACGCGCTGACATTATGGATATGCTGGCACCCACAGGTCCCGTGTACCAGGCAGGGACGCTGTCGGGTAATCCGGTCGCAATGGCTGCCGGCCTCGCCACATTATCGCTTCTCGATCAACCAGGGTTCTTTGAATCCCTGACAACCACCACAGAGGGGTTTGTCACCGGGATGGTTGAAGCCGCTCGAGAGTCGGGAATCGCGATGCAGGGCGTTTCACGCGGCGGCATGTTTGGTCTCTTTTTTGCGGACGCACCGGTGACCTCGTTTGATGCGGTGATGGCGTGCGATGAAGCTGTATTCAAGCGCTTTTTCCATCTGATGCTGGAGCGCGGGATTTATTTGGCACCCTCGATGTATGAGGCCGGGTTTATTTCGTCAACACACACGACAGCAGTAATCGAGCGGACACTTTCAGCTGCCCGCGAGAGCTTCCAGCAACTGGCGCGTTAAGAGCCAAAGCTGCGCGCGAGGCGACGCGCCTCGCTTGCACCCGCACCGTCACCCAGTGCCTCACGGGCGCGTGCAATCAGCGTGTACAAATCACGCTTCATGGCACTGTCTGCCCCAGCGAGATCTACCGCTTGGCTGGCAATGTTAGCCGCGTCTTCGTAGCTGCCTTGCTCAAGGCGGACACTGGAAAGCTGGAAATAGATCTCGGGTTCCGTCGGCGCAATGCGTTGTGCGCGTTCGAGGCGAGATGAGGCCCCCGCGAGGTCGCCTGCCGCCCGGAGACTG
>JAGYIK010000008.1 GCA_018402605.1 Litorivicinus sp.
CGGAGCCGGCAACGAGATACTTCAGGATCTTGAACTCCTGCGAGTCTCCGGCGCGCACGGGGACTTCCAGTTTTTCTGTGACATACAGAGCATGGGCTCGAGGAGAAATCAGGACAATGAGCAGTAATCCTGCCAAGACATGACCGCGCATATTAGGACTCCGGCTGATCAGTGGATTCGATTTCGGTGCCATGGCGACTGATCCAGAAGCCCTGGGCAATCAGGAATACGAGGGTAATACTGAATGACCCAAACAATTTGAAGTTGACCCAAAACTCCTCAGAGAACTGGTAGGCAATGACGAGGTTGAGGATGGCCGAGAACGTGAAAAAAGCGACCCATGCATAAGACAACTCGATCCAACGCTGCTGTGGTAAGCCAATGACGTGCCCCAGCAGTCGCTCCACCAGTGGTTTTTCGCCAATGAAATGACTGGCAAGAAACGCCGACGCAAACAGCATGTTGACGACGGTCGGTTTCCACATGATGAACCAACCGTCATTCAGCAATACGGTCAGGCCGCCAAATACAACGACGAGAACCATTGTGGCTAGAGCCATCTTTTCGACTGTTCGTGTTACGAGGTAGACCACAGCCACTTGCACAATGGTGACAGGAATTAAGACGGTGGTTGCGATAATCAGGTCGCCGGTGAATTGATATACGGCGAAGAAAATGACGATGGGCAGAAAGTCGAGTAACAGTTTCATCAGGTGATCCCAAGAATTTCTGGCATCATACCGGTTTTATGGGGAAGGATTCGATCTCAGGTGGCGGAGTTTTTTGCAATTCATCCGGATAACCCGCAGGCCCGCTTAGTTGAGCGGGTCTCAGCTGTCATCCGAGCAGGTGGCGTTGTGGTGTTGCCAACGGATTCTGGCTATGCGTTAGCGTGCGCGCTCGAGAACAAGCGCGGTGTTGACGTGATTCGTCAGATCCGGCGGCTCGATGACAAGCATAATTTCACGCTGTTGTGCCGCGACCTGTCTGAGATTTCCACTTACGCGCGCGTTGAAAACACCACCTATCGATTGTTAAAAGCACATACACCTGGCGCCTATACCTTTATTTTGGAGGCGACACGCGAGGTGCCGCGCAGACTGGTGCACCCAAAGCGAAAGCAAATTGGTATCCGAGTCCCGGATAATCGCATTGCGCAAGCGGTGTTGTCTGATCTTGGGGAGCCACTGATGACATCAACGCTGATGCTTCCGGGCGAGTCGCTACCAATGACTGACCCCTATGAAGTTCAAGAGGTGCTGGGGCATCAGATTGAAGTGGTGATTGATGGCGGTTTTTGTGGATTTGAGGGCACGAGCGTCGTTGATCTCACGGCAGAAGTACCCGTCGTGACGCGCGTTGGCGCAGGCGATACATCGGCTTTTTCCGAAACGGCATAACCTTGCTATCATCGCGTTTTACAGACAATTTGAGGAGTCTCATTTGAGCGGGGTCGATCCCTCCCAACGCGTGCTTTCTGGCATGCGTCCAACCGGTCGGTTGCACTTGGGCCATTACCATGGCGTATTAAAAAACTGGGTGCGGCTGCAACACGAATACGAGTGTTTCTTTTTTGTTGCCGATTGGCATGCGTTAACGACGCATTACCAAGACACGCGCGGTATCGAACAATCCACAACCGATATGGTGATTGATTGGTTGGCCGCTGGAATCAATCCAGGCTCTGCAACCTTATTTATTCAGTCACAGGTCGTCGCGCACGCCGAGTTGCATCTCTTGCTGTCGATGATGACGCCGCTTGGCTGGTTGGAACGCGTTCCGAGCTATAAAGACCAGCAGGAAAAACTCAGTGATCGTGATCTCACGACCTATGGGTTTTTAGGGTATCCGCTGCTGCAAAGTGCAGATATTTTGCTGTATCGGGCCGGACTGGTTCCAGTTGGCGCCGATCAAGTTGCGCACATTGAAATCACGCGCGAAGTCGCTCGTCGCTTTAATCACATTTACGGTCGTGAGCCGGATTTTGAGGAATTGGCTGAATCGGCCTGTGACAAAATGGGTAAGAAATCGGCCAAGCTCTATCGCGCTTTGCGTAAAGCGTATTTGGAAACTGGCGACCAAGATGGGTTGTTACGCGCACAAGCACTGGTCAAAGAGCAACAAAATATCACTCTAGCCGACCGTGAGCGCTTGATTGGATACCTCGAGGGTACCGGCAAAGTGATTTTGCCTGAGCCCCAAGCACTCTTGACCGAAGCGGCAAAGATGCCTGGTCTCGATGGCCAGAAAATGTCGAAGTCCTATGGCAATACGATTGGCTTGCGTGAAGACCGAGATTCGGTAGTGACCAAGATTAAACGGATGCCGACGGATCCGGCGCGTGTGCGGCTGTCCGACCCCGGTACGCCTGAGAAATGCCCAGTGTGGCAGTTCCATGAAGTGTATTCCGATGTGGACACCAAGGCGTGGGCACGTGAGGGCTGTATGTCTGCTGGAATCGGGTGTTTGGAGTGCAAGCAGCCGGTCATTGATGCGGTATTGATTGAGCAAGATCAGTTGATCGCGCGCGCTGCACCCTATGAGGAAAATCCAGATATGGTTCGCTCGATCCTGCTTGAGGGGGCCGAAAAGGCAGAGGACGACGCGCGACAAACGCTGCAAGAAGTCCGTCTGGCCATGGGTTTAAGCTACCGGTGATCACACACGTTCAGGGGGAATTGGCGCTTGCAGTGGTGGATGGCTCACCGCTGACGAAGTTGCCTGAAGATCTCTATATTCCCCCTGATGCCCTGGAGGTCATTTTAGATGCCTTTGAGGGGCCGCTTGATCTGCTGTTATACCTGATACGTCGGCAGAATCTCGATATTGTTCGGATCGATGTGGCGGAAATTCCCCGCCAATACATGGGTTATATCGGGCTGCTCGAGGCGATGCGGTTTGAGTTGGCTGCTGAGTATTTGGTGATGGCCGCGATGCTGGCGGAAATCAAATCGCGCGCATTACTGCCAAAGACCGCCCATGCGGACGACGATGAGGACGCAGATCCGCGTGCCGAGTTGATTCGTCGACTACTTGAGTATGAGCGCATTAAAACGAGCGCGGAGGCACTGGATGCCATTCCACGGGTGGATCGAGACTTTGAGGTGGCTCGTGCGGCACCACCACCGATGGATGAGAATACGGTGCCACCGACTGTCGATTTGTCTGAACTCGTTCTCGCATTTGGCGAACTTTTGGCGCGTAGAGCGAAACTCTCTTCGGCACATCAGATCACTTTGGGAGCCTTGTCGACCCGGGCGAGAATGAGTGAGGTGTTGATGAAATTAAAACTCAAACTGAACTCTCGCTGACGGAGTTATTTACTCTGGATGAGGGCCGCGCAGGGGTGGTGGTGTCCTTCCTGGCGATTTTGGAACTGGTGCGCGAGGGGTTGTGTGCGTTGATTCAAGCGGAACCTGGGAGTCAAATCTACGTGCGGGGTGTGGCATGACAGAATTGGATCTAAAGCGGATTTTGGAAGGTGCCTTGTTTGCCGCGCGCGAACCAATGAACGTCCATCGGCTGAAAAAATTGTTTGGCGACCAACGGCCGCCGACAGAGGGCATGTTGCGCGAAGTGCTGGATCAGTTGGCTCTGGACTATCAAGGCCGTGCGGTGAAGCTGGTTGAGGTCGCCGGTGGCTTTCGGTTTCAGGTCGACACGGCGCTGGCACCATTTTTGGCCAACTTGACCGAAGATAAGCCCGGTCGATACTCCCGGGCGACCCTGGAAACTTTGGCGATGATTGCCTACCGACAGCCTGTGACACGCGGCGAGATTGAGGCAGTGCGCGGGGTGTCGGTGAATACGCAAACAGTTCGGACGCTTGAAGAACGTGGTTGGATTACCGTTGTTGGCCATAAAGAAGTGCCAGGTCGGCCGGCCTTGTACGCCACGACAACAGAATTTTTAAATGACTTTGGATTGAAAACGTTGGAAGACCTGCCCTCAGCTGAGGGCTTAATTGGCGCACCGACTCAAGACCTATTGGATCAAGTGATGGAAAACCATGAGTGAACGCGTACAGAAGGCACTCGCTCGGGCTGGGCTCGGATCCCGCCGCGCGCTCGAGGAAGCGATTACTGCCGGTCGAGTCAGTGTCAATGGATCGATCGCGATACTGGGCCAAAAGGTGGGTCCGTCCGATCAGGTATCGATGGACGGACAGGTCATTGCAACTGAGAAGTTGTTTGAAGAGAGTCGATTGGTCTTGGTCTACCACAAACCTGAAGGCGAGGTCAGTACACGCAATGATCCAGAAGGGCGCCCGACAATTTTTGATCGGTTGCCTAAGTTGCCAAGCGGTCGATGGATCGCCGTTGGACGCCTCGATATTAATACGTCGGGATTGATCCTGCTAACCACCGATGGCGAGCTTGCCAATCGGCTCATGCATCCATCGAGTGGCGTGGATCGGGAATACCTCGTGCGCGTGCACGGCGATGTCCAGGAGGCCCACCTTGAGCGTTTGAAAGAAGGTGTGATTCTGGATGATGGCTCGGCACGATTCACGGACATTGTGGTGCATCCAGAAGACGATCCAGAACGCTCTAATCGTTGGTTTTACGTTGCGTTGATGGAAGGACGGAATCGGGAAGTACGACGCCTTTGGGAAAGCCAAGGGTTGCAGGTCAACCGTCTCAAGCGGGTGCGTTACGGGTGTATTTTTCTGCCATCATTTCTGAAGCAAGGGCACTTTGTTGAGCTCGGACAGAAGGAAGTGGATGATCTCGCGAAACTGGTTGATCTACCCTCGGTGCATGTGCCACGTATGTCGCCGCAAGAGCGGAAAGACGTTAAACGCCGATTGTCGAAAAAGTCGCAGACCCATCAAACTGCAAAGTCGGCATCACGTAAGCCCGCACCCGGGAAGGCCGCATCTGAACGCGGAACAACACGAAAATCGCCAGAGCGTCGCCCAGGAGGCTCGGATTGGACTCCGCGGCCGGCCAGATCTTCAAAGCCGCCATCAGGTCGCGGGCGTTAATCCGCTCTCCGTTATAGCGACCGGCTGCCTCGGTGAGCCCGAATATAAAGGCATCAAGAACGAGCTCTGGGCCCGGAAGTGTATTTGGATTCTCGCCCGGTTTTGCTTCAGCCCGCATCGCCGTGCGTGTACCGCCTGGGTTGACTGTAAAGACGCGGGTCTGTGACGTATTTTCCAGCTCTTGTGCCAGCATACCTGTGAACATCTCAAGGCCTGCCTTGGAGACTGCATAGGCACCCCAGTAGGGGTTGACCTCATAGCCGACACTGGATGTGGCCATTACGATGCGGCCGGCGGCACTTTGATCAAGGAGCGGCAAGAGGGCCTGCGTGAGGTAAAAGACGGCATTGAGGTTCACTTGCATCACATTCGCCCAGTGCTCGGGCCGATGACTTTGAATCGGCTCTCGCCCACCCAAGACTGCACCCATGTGAACGAGGCCATCGAGACGTCCAAATTCGTTCTCAATGTGCTCGGCAAGCTCTGTGGCGACGTTGTGATCGAGAGTTTTGAAATCGCATGGCACGATCACAGGTGTGGGCCCATGATGCGCAATGATGGTGTCGTACAGTGATTCCAGTGCACTGAGATCTCGCCCCAGTGCAACAACGGTTGCCCCGCGGCTGGCCAGCGCCAGCGCCAGCGCTCGGCCAATGCCCTTGCTTGCACCGGTGACGGCGATCACCTTGTCATCAAAGCGGGGTGATGCTTGTATGACGGAAACAATTTGATCGAGCGACAGGGTCATGCGGACTTCCTTGCAGCCAGTTGATAGTTGATATCAAGGTCAGTTTTCGAACGTTTAAATTGCCGATACAGCGGATGGATCACGACCCCTTCAATAGCGTCACATCATCTCGTTTGGGACATAAAGCGGCTGCGATCTCGGACAGCTTTAAGAATCAGGCGTAATCGCTGGTCATACCGGCGCAATTGAGCACATATTCAGCCCAACTGTACAGCAGATAAAGCCTTCGTGCTTCGTTGATGGTCGATACAGTCAAATGCCCGCCGGGGCTACCAGAGCAGCAAGGGGCGCGGGGTTGAGACCGGATCTGGAACGTGTTCGATCATCTCGTAAGCAGGTCGATGTCCGTTAGCGCAGCGCTGATTGCGGTCTGTAGCAACTTCCAGCGTGCGCCTCTTGGCATTAATTAAATGTGAAGTCCCGAATCACGGCGTGTAGTTTCGCTGTCTTGAGCATCTCCGGTGAAGCGTCAATGGCTGTGACCTGCGCTCCTCGTCGCGCCAAACCCTCGGATGCAAGGCCGCCGCCGCATCCCACGTCCAAAACCTGTGCACCCTCCAGCGGAAAAAACGATTCGGTGAAATCGATGCGCAGTGGATTGATCTGATGCAGTGCCCGCATCGGCCCTTCTGGGTCCCAGTAGTTCCGCGCAATCTGGTTGAATTTCAACACTTCTTTCTGGTCTATGGCTGCATGCATGAGCGAGATTCTCGATTGGGTCGTGAATAGAAAAGAGGACTGCGAAGCCATGATGATACAGCGCTTCCAACAGAAGGCACAGAAGCCGTCCGTTTAAGGTTGTTCCATGGTAACATTCATCGTTTACGAAAACGTTAGGGATAGCCCACCATCCATGTCTGATTCGGCACGCGAAATTCTACCGATTAATATCGAAGACGAGTTAAAAACC
Source organism: Litorivicinus sp. (assembly GCA_018402605.1). Lineage (GTDB taxonomy): Bacteria > Pseudomonadota > Gammaproteobacteria > Pseudomonadales > Litorivicinaceae > HIMB30. The sequence continues at coordinate 6,646 of JAGYIK010000008.1, forward strand.
AGTTACCTCGATTACGCCATGAGCGTCATTGTCGGACGGGCATTGCCCGATGTCCGTGATGGCCTCAAACCCGTTCACCGGCGCGTGCTTTTTGCGCAAAGCGAATTGAACAACAATTGGAATTCGGCGTACAAAAAGTCGGCTCGAGTCGTCGGTGATGTGATTGGTAAATACCACCCGCATGGGGACTCTGCGGTTTACGATACGATCGTTCGCTTAGCGCAGCCCTTCTCGATGCGATACCCACTCATTGACGGCCAGGGAAACTTCGGTTCCGTCGATGGCGATCGCGCTGCTGCGATGCGTTACACCGAAATCCGTATGGCACGGATTGCCCATGAGTTGCTGGCTGATCTTGAAAAAGAGACTGTGGATTATGTGCCGAACTATGACGGCACCGAAAAGATTCCGGATGTCTTGCCGACGCGGATCCCCAATCTGCTCGTCAATGGATCCTCGGGTATCGCGGTTGGTATGGCGACCAATATCCCGCCGCACAATCTGACAGAGGTCATCAATGGTTGTCTGGCTTATCTGGACAACCCTGCCATCTCAATACCCGAACTCATGGCATTTATTCCGGCGCCAGATTTTCCAACGGGTGCACTGATCAACGGCCTTGAGGGTGTTCGCGATGCGTATGCGACCGGCCGAGGTCGAGTCGTGATGCGCTCAAAGTTTCATTTGGAGGGTGAGGATAAGAAATCTATCGTATTCACCGAGATCCCTTATCAGGTGAACAAAGCGAAAGTGATCGAGAAGATCGCTGAGCTCGTGAAAGAGAAAAAGTTAGAGGGAATTACCGAACTGCGTGATGAGTCTGATAAAGACGGCATGCGGATTGTGATTGAGTTGCGACGTGGGGAAACCCCTGAGGTCATCGTCAATAACCTCTTTAGTCAGACGCAGCTGCAATCGAGCTTCGGGATCAACATTGTGGCCTTGGTTGATGGTCAGCCGAGGACATTGAACCTCAAAGACATGTTGTCGTGCTTTATCCGCCATCGTCGCGAAGTGGTGACGCGGCGTACGATTTTTGAATTACGTAAAGCACGCGAGCGCGGACATATCCTTGAAGGCCAAGCTGTTGCCTTGGCAAACATCGATCCGGTTATCGAATTGATTAAGCTGTCCAACAATGCACAAGAAGCGAAAGAGCGCTTGATTGCGGCGTCATGGGCGCCAGGTTCTGTGACAGACATGCTCGAGCGTGCTGGCACAGGTGGCATACGCCCAGATGATTTACCTGCTGGATACGGATTGGTTGATGGTCGTTATCACCTCAGTCCACAGCAAGCGCAGGCCATTCTGGATTTACGCTTACACCGTTTAACTGGGCTTGAGATTGAAAAGCTTCTGGAAGAGTACGGCACGATCTTGATTGATATCGCGGAGCGCGAAGCGATTTTGGCGGACTCGACCAAGTTGACCGAAGTGATCCGTGAAGAGTTGGAGGCTGTGCGCACACAATACGGTGATGCGCGGCGCTCTGAGATCATGGAGAGCTACTTGTCCCTTTCAACGGAAGATTTGATTCCGCGCGAAGACATGGTCGTGACCTTCTCTAAAACCGGTTATGCGAAGACGCAACCGATTGCTGCGTATCAGGCGCAGCGCCGTGGCGGTCGCGGCAAGAGTGCGACCAATCTGAAAGATGAGGACGTCGTAGACCTCCTCTTGGTCGCGAATTCACACGACACCTTACTGTTGTTCACGGACAACGGACGGTTGCACTGGTTGAAAGTCTATGAGATTCCACAAGCCAGCCGTGGCGCCCGCGGAAAGCCGATCGTCAACATGATCGATGCGCTTGAGGACGGAGGGCGCGTGACGGCGGTTCTGCCACTCGGTGAGGATGATCACGGTGAGGGGCGCTATGTATTTATGGCGACAGCAAAAGGCACCGTGAAGAAAGTACCGCTTGAGCGATTTGCGAGACCGCGTGCGTCTGGCATCCGAGCCATTGAGTTTAACGATGACGATACGTTGATCGGAGCAGCCATTACCGATGGCACTCGCGATATGATTTTGGTCAACTCCAACGGCAAAGTGACTCGATTCGACGAGACCGAAGTGCGGCCCATGGGTCGCGAGGCGCGCGGTGTTCGCGGGATCCGTTTGCGAGAATCCGAAGAGCGCGTGGTCGCGATGATTGTTGCCAATGACGAGGCGACATTGCTGCTTGCATGCGAAAAAGGCTTTGGCAAGCGCACACTGGTTAGCGAATTCCCACGCAAAGGCCGTGGCGCGATGGGTGTGATCGGGATCCAAACCTCGGATCGAAACGGCCCAGTTGTGGGTGCATGCCAAGTAATTGATGGCGATGACCTGCTCTTGATCACGAATGCTGGAACGATGGTTCGTACGCCCTGTGAGGATATTTCTGTGCTTGGGCGAAACACGCAAGGTGTGACCTTGATTCGTCTGACAGACGGCGAGTTGCTGGTGCGTGTCGATGCGGTATCAGAACCGCCTGCTGCGGAATTGTCTGAGGAAGAGGCAGCCGCCTCAGCAGTGTTCGATGAGACTGCCGTGGAGCCTAACGACGATGACTCGGCCGATTAACTTCTGCTCCGGCCCGGCTGCCTTGCCGGAGCCGGTGTTGCATCGGATGCAGGCGGAGCTGCTCGATTTCCAGCGCTCTGGCATTTCCGTGATGGAGCACTCTCATCGTGATCATCGCATTGTTGAGTTGTTTTCCGAGACCGAGATCCGGTTGAAACGGTTGCTCGGTCTGGGTGATGCATACCGGGTCCTATTTTTGCCCGGTGGTGCCACTTTGCAGTTTTCTCAGGTGCCGATGAATTTGTTGTCGCCTAATCGACCTGCGGCCTATGTCACCAGCGGAACCTGGTCGGAAAAGGCGATCAAGGCGGCATCACAGTATGGTCCGGTTGTTGAGGCGGCGACGTCCCGTGACAGCAAATTCACAAAGATCCCCGATCGGCAGACCTGGGTTATTCCTGAAGATGCGCAGTACGTTCATCTGTGCACCAATGAAACGATTCAGGGTGTGGAGTGGTTTGGATCATTGGCTGATGTGGCAGCGCCAGTCGTTGCGGATATGTCATCGCATATTTTGTCGCGTGCAATGCCCATGCATGAATTTGATTTGGTATACGCGGGTGCGCAAAAGAACCTCGGCACCTCAGGTGTGACGCTGGTCATCCTAAAGACCGAACTGCTCGAAAGCGCGCAGTCTGATGGTGTTCCCGGATTGCTTCAGTATCGTCAGCAGATTGAAAACGATTCGATGGTCAATACACCGCCTGTACTCTCAGTCTGGGTTTTGGCTTTGGTGTTGGATTGGTTGGAGTCGATGGGTGGCGTGCCCTGGGTTGAAGCTCAAAACCGGGTTAAAGCACAAGCGCTTTATCATGCCATTGATCACAGTGGGCTGTACCGGAATCCGGTGGCGATTGAGAATCGCAGTCTGATGAATGTCCCATTCGTATTGCAGGATCCGTCGCTCGATGCGCGGTTCTTGCTGCAGGCGGAGTCTGCGGGCTTGATGAATTTAAAAGGCCATCGGAGTGTCGGTGGCATGCGTGCTTCGATCTACAATGCAATTTCAGAACAAGATGTCGCGGTATTGATCGATTTCATGCGTGAGTTTGAGAGGACGTCTGGGTGAAGCTCAATCCCGAATTGGTGAAGATTCGCGAAGAGATCGATGCCATTGATTTGGAAATTCAGCGGCTGATCAATGCGCGAGCCAACTGCGCGCAGCGTGTTGCACTAGTTAAGCAGGCGGAAATGGCAGCAAGCGGTGAAGTGCCCGTATATTACCGGCCCGAGCGTGAAGCACAAATTTTGGCCAAGGTGATGGAGCGAAACCAAGGACCTTTGCCCGCAGACGAAGTGGCGCGGATTTTTCGCGAGATCATGTCAGGTTGTTTGGCGCTTGAGCGCCCACTCGCTATTGGTTATTTGGGGCCTGCTGGAACCTTTACCGAAGCGGCTGCATTGAAACATTTCGGGCACGCGGTTGATACGCGCCCACTGACAACGATTTCCGAGGTCTTCCGCGATGTGGATGCAGGGGATCTCGACTATGGTGTTGTCCCGGTTGAGAACTCAACCGAGGGGATGGTGACCCATACATTGGAGTGCTTCTTGGATTCGCCCTTGGTGATTTGCGGTGAAGTCGAAATGCGTATCCATCAGGCTTTGATGGGTCAAGCAGGCACGCAAATGGCTGATATCGAAGCGATTTACTCGCATCAGCAAAGCCTTGCGCAATGTCGTCTATGGCTCGATGCCAATCTGCCACGTGCAGAGCGTCACACCGTTTCATCGAATGCAGAGGCCGCGCGACTGGTGGCTGAATCGTCGCCCGACTCCGGTTGGGTTGCGGTCGCAGGGGAGCGCGCTGCCGAAACCTATGGATTGGAGTTGCTTGCGGGCTCGATCGAAGATCGTCCAGACAACACCACGCGTTTCTTGGTGATTGGGCGCCAACAAACGGAGCCGTCTGGGTCCGATAAAACATCATTGATCGTGTCGGTGAAGAATGAGCCTGGTGCACTGTATCGCCTGCTGGAGCCATTTCAGCGGCACGGTATCGATATGACGCGTTTGGAATCTCGCCCCTCGCATGCGGGCGTGTGGACCTATCGCTTTTTCATCGACTTTGTTGGGCATGAGAAAGAGCCTCATGTGATCGAGTTCCTGGATGCAATTCGAACCCAGGCAGCGGAGCTTAAAATTCTGGGCTCCTACCCCAGAGCGGTTCTATGACCTGTTTTGCGACCATTGGCTTGGGGCTCATCGGTGCGTCCTGTTGTGCGGGCTTGCGTGCACGAACGGATTGGCGGATTCATGGTTTTGCGCGCTCTGAGGCAACCCGACAAGAAGCCCTGGCCCGGGGGCTAATCGATGCATCTTTTGACACCATTGAAGCAACCGTGCGCGATGCTGATTTGGTCCTGATTGCGGTTCCGATGGGTCAGTTCGCCACCGTATTTGCAGAGGTCGCGGCAGCGCGTGGCGAGTCTGCTTGGGTGACCGATGCAGGGTCCACCAAAGGAAGTGTGCTTGTCGACATTGCCGCGTGCTTTGGTGAAGTGCCATCTTGGTTTGTGCCAGGACATCCGATTGCAGGCAGCGAGCGAAGTGGTGTAGAGGCCGCCAATCCTGATTTATACGTTAATCATCAAGTGATTTTGACCCCGACGGCGGGTACCGATCCGCTTGCGATTCATGCAGTCACGTCATTTTGCAACAGCTCGGCGCATCGGTGTCGCACATGGATGCAACGCGGCATGACGAGGTGCTCGCACTTCGACCAGTCATCTACCGCATGTGTTGGCTTTTAACCTGGTGCATGCCCTCTCTGATGACGATGAGCATTTGGAGATCTTCCGCTATGCCGCTGGCGGATTTCGGGATTTCACGCGGATTGCGGGAAGTGATCCGACCATGTGGCGCGATATCAGCTTAGCCAATCGTCATGCCTTGATACGAGGGCTTGATCGGTATACGGCACGGCTCGCAGAGATGCGAGATGCGATCGCATCGGGTGATGCCGACTGGCTCATGCGAAGTTTCGAGCAGCTCGCGCACCCCGTCATTTATTTTCTCGTTATCTGAACAAGGAGTCGCCCCGGTGACAGAGATGCATCCATCGGTATTTCAGGTCACCACAGCGGATCATGGATTGTCGGGCGAAATTCGAGTGCCTGGTGACAAGTCGATCTCACATCGGTCGATTATGCTCGTGCCTTGGCTGACGGTGTTACCACAGTAGAGGGTTTTCTTGAGGGTGAGGATGCGATTGCGACAGTGCAGGCGCCGTGACATGGGTGTACGAATCGATGGTCCAGATCATGGTCAAGTGACCGTGCATGGTGTCGGTCGAGATGGCCTTCGCGCCGAGTGACCGCTCACATGGGTAACTCTGGAACCTCGATGTGACTCTTGGCTGGTATTTAGCTGGTCAGTCTTTTGATGTGGAGCCCACTGGAGACAGTTCATTATCGCGCAGGCCAAATGCCGCTGGTGACCCTTTGGTCACTTTAGGTGCACGCATCACAACATCAGATGATGGACGCCACCGGTGAAAGTAGCAGGCGGTCAGCATTTGTGGTTGTCATAATTGATTTAAAAATCGCCAGTGCGCAGGTGAAGTCCGCCTTATTGCTGGCTGGCCTGTATGCGGGATGGTGAAACCAGTGACAGAGCCTGCACTCACGCGAGATCATACGAGCGGATGCTGGCAGGATTTGATATCCGGTAGAGTGACGGCGCCACCTGTCGCTTACGGGCAGGTGGGGCGGCTGACTGCATGCCACATCGATGTTCCATCCGATAATCTCGTCGGCGGCGTTTTTCTTGGTCGCCGGCTCCTATTGTGCCGGGCTCTGATTTGACCCTGTTGCATGTGGAGTGAATCCGACCCGCAATTGAAGTGCTTGAAATTCTGAAGCTGATGGGTGCGGATATTGAGCTGAATAACGCCTGTGAAGTGGGCGGTGAACCGGTCGCCGATATTCGCGTGCGGTACGCCCCTCTCAGCGCTGAAATTGATGTGCCTGAGCATCTCGTGCTCCCGCGATCGATGAGTTCCCTGTCTTGTTCGTGGCCGCATGCCGCGCAGAAGGGGTGACGCGCGTGACCGGTGCCGGAGGAGTTGCGTGTCAAAGAGTCAGATCGGATCCAAAGTATGGTGGATGGACTGACCAGTTTCAGGAGCGCGCATCGAGGGCACTCGGGATGGGGCGATCATTACTGGAAGCGGAGCTGATTTCGCTTCCAAGGTGGTCCTGGTTCATGCATTTGAAGACCATCGGATCGCGATGGCATTAACCGCTGCCGGATTGCGCTCAACTGATACGGTCTCGGTGCATGTAGATTGCGCGAATGTCGCCACCAGTTTTCCGAACTTTGCTGGACTGGCGCGTGAAGTTGATTTCCGCTGTCGGCGGTGTCTTGACTGTTCCTGTTATTACCATTGATGGGCCCAGTGGCGCTGGCAAGGGGACCTTAGCACGCCGATTGGCTCGAGAGCTTGGCTTATTTGCTTGATAGCGGTGCCATTTACCGTGTGCTGGCGCTGGCCGCGTTGATCAACAAGTCGCTTTGGATGACTCAGATGCACTCTGTCAGCTTGCTGATTCGTTGGAATTGACCTTTCCATTTGATGCCAATCACACACAAATTTTGTCTAGGTGAGACGATATTTCCTCGCGCGGTCATGAACCCAAATGGTCGCAGATGCGGCGAGCCGTCGTGGTGCATGCTGGTGTGCGCCCGCACTAATGGCGCCGCACGCAGGCAGGCCAAGGCTCCAGGCCTTGTTGGGGATGGTCGTGACTTGGGGACGATTGTATTTCCCTGATGCAGATATAAAATTTTTCTTGATGCCAGCGTGGCCGTTCGCGCTGAGCGTCGGTACCAAGAATTGTCTGAGTCTGGTCAAACAGCTGAGCGTTCCGGCTATACTACGCGACCTCGAAATTCGGGGACGTTCGAGATCGCACGCGAGCGGTCGCACCTTGGTGCCGGCAGCAGATGCGCACGAACTCGATAGTTCAGATAAATCGCCTGCCGAGGTGTTGGCAGACGCACGAGCCCTCTGTATGACCCGTGGTCTATTGCAGAACACATGACCGGTTGGGGTTGCGACATCAGCAATATCGCGCGCTCCAACCAAACAACCAACTCCGCCCGGGCTGATCGGACGGACGGCTGAATGCCGGAAAACATAGGACATTTGAATGAGCGAAACTTTCGCAGAACTCTTTGAACAGAGTCTTATCGATATCGACATGACTCCTGGCGCCATTGTGGATGCCACCGTCGTTGCCATTGAACCTGACTTCGTCATCGTCAATGCAGGCCTCAAATCTGAAGGCGCAATTCCAAGATCTCAATTTTTAACCGAAGCTGGCGAAATGACCGTCAATGTCGGAGACACTGTGAAGGTGGCTCTAGATGCGGTTGAAGACGGATTTGGAGCGACACGCCTGTCACGTGAAAAAGCGAAGAGGGCTGAGGCATGGATTGATCTTGAGAAAGCGCATGAAGAACATGCTGTGGTCATGGGTATCATTAACGGCAAGGTGAAAGGCGGCTTTACGGTCGACTTGGAAGGCATCCGTGCATTCTTACCGGGCTCATTGGTTGATGTGCGTCCCGTGCGTGATGTGGCGCACCTGGAAGGCAAAGAGCTCGAATTCAAGGTCATCAAACTGGATCAGCGCCGGAACAACGTCGTTGTCTCGCGTCGTGCTGTCCTCGAGCAAGAGAATTCAGAAGAGCGCGAAGCGCTGCTTGAAAACCTGATCGAAGGTCAGGCTGTCAAAGGTATTGTGAAGAACCTCACCGATTACGGCGCATTTGTCGATTTGGGTGGTGTTGATGGTCTGCTGCATATCACCGATATGTCATGGAAGCGCATCAAGCATCCGTCGGAAGTCGTGGGTGTTGGTGATGAAGTCGATGTGAAGGTATTGAAGTTCGATCGTGAGCGGAATCGTGTTTCGCTTGGATTGAAGCAGCTTGGTGAAGATCCATGGGTCGAAATCAAGAATCGTTACCCAGTTAACACGCGCGTCAATGCACGCATCACCAACCTGACGGATTACGGCTGTTTCGCTGAAATTGAAGAGGGTGTGGAAGGATTGGTTCACGTCTCTGAAATGGATTGGACCAACAAGAACGTACACCCATCGAAGATTGTGTCTTTGGGTGATGAGCTTGAAGTCATGGTTCTGATATTGACGAAGAGCGCCGCCGGATATCACTTGGTATAGCAGTGTAAGGTCAATCCATGGGAAGCATTCTCAGCAACACATGCGAAGGGCGCGAGAAAGTCTCTGACCAACGTCGATCACCGATTTCGGTGTGTTTATCGGTTTGGATGGTGGCATTGACGGGATTGATTCACTTGTCAGACCTCTCATGGAGTGGAGCGGGTGAGGTTGCTTCGCAACTTTAAGAAAGGCGAAGATCTCGAGTCGTCATTTTGGCTGTTGATCCAGAGCGTGAGCGGATCTCGTTGGGTGAAAGTTGTCTGAAGATCCGATGGTGATCTCATCCGGTACCGAGAAGGGTGCGATCGTCAATGGCACAATTCTCGAAGTTGAGGCAAAACAAGCCACTGTCGATCTCGGTGACGGCGTCACAGCTATTTTGAAAGCGTCTGAGCTCTCTCGCGATCGCGTTGAAGATGCACGCAACGTTCTCAACGTAGGCGATCAGATTGAAGCGAAGATCATCAATGTGGATAAGAAGACGCGCAATATTTCGTTGTCTGTCCGCGCGATGGAAGAAGCCGAAGAAAAAGAAGCGATGCGCAATTTGAACGAATCATCAGCGGATGAGGGCGAAGTCGGCCCAACAACCATTGGTGAGTTGATCAAGGCACAAATGGAAGGCCGCGCATAAACCGGCGTCATCGGCCGGGTTCGCCCGGCCGCACAATGGAATCGTTGCATGTCAGGTATCACTAAATCCATGCTGATTGAGCGGATTTCAACCCGCTACCCAGCATTACCGCCAAAGGATGTTGAGCTGGCTGTGAAGGCTATCTTCGATCGAATGAGCCATCAATTGATCGAAGGTGGACGTATTGAGCTGAGGGGTTTTGGCTCATTCTCGTTACACAAACGGAAAGCGCGCGTTGGGCGCAATCCGAAAACGGGAGAGTCTGTCGTTTTGGATTCCAAAGCGGTGCCGCATTTCAAGCCAGGTAAAGAGTTGCGAGAAGCAGTAAATACTGCATTCTTGGAATCTCGAGACAAATGAAACTACTGAAGCGACTGGTCACGTTGGCCTGGGTTTTAGCCCTCCTCGTGACTGGTTGTGTTCTGTACTTGTTTAATTCAGAGACTGTCGCAATCGATTTGGTGTGGTTTCAAATACCCGCGGTCAGTCTGGCCGTCGCTTTAATGTCGACATTTGTAATCGGTGTCGTGACTGGAGGCATCCTGTCAATCCTCGTGTCGATTTGGCCACACAAAAAACGTAACCCATCATGAGTCGTCCAATTATTGTCGCGCTGGATGTCTCAAATGCGCGTGCGCTTCGTGATCTTGTAGCGAAACTTCCGCCCACCTTGTGTCGCGTCAAAATCGGCAAAGAGCTGTTCACTGCGCTCGGACCCGAGGCCGTTGAGATCTGTCATGGTGCAGGCCATGAGGTCTTTCTTGATCTCAAATTTCACGATATTCCCAATACCTGTGCCATGGCCGTGCGCGCAGCTGCTCGACTGGGTGTTTGGATGACCAATGTGCATTGTGCCGGTGGACAGGCCATGCTTGAAGCCGCAAAAGATGTGCTTGCCGGGGAATCCCATTCGCCATTACTGATTGGCGTGACGGTCTTGACCAGTATGGATGCAGCAGCCCTGCAAACTGTGGGCGTTAGTAGACCACTTGAAGATCAGGTGTTGGCTTTGGCGGGTCTTGCACAGTCTGCTGGGCTGGATGGCGTGGTCTGTTCGGCTCAGGAGGCGCGGGCATTGCGTGAGACCTGTGGGGCAGCGTTTTGTCTCGTGACGCCCGGTATTCGACCCGCTTGGGCAGCCAGTGACGACCAATCTCGGATAGTCACCCCCCGTGACGCCATGCAGCTTGGGGCCGATTATTTGGTCATCGGTCGTCCAGTCACGCGGGCCGACGAGCCGGCTGATGCGCTCGCTCGAATCATCGACGAACTCGCACACCCGCCCGGTTGAATTCGTCCTCGCGCCAGTTCATGCGGTCTACCCTCTGGAAAAGATGAGGAGAGGGTGATGCGATTAATTCAATGGATCGTCGCCGCAGTATTCGCGAGCCATCTGGCGGCAGCGCAACCGGTGGATCTGAATCAAGCGTCGGCAACCGAGATAGCCAGCGCGCTGAACGGAATAGGCGTTAAAAAAGCAGAGCAAATCATTGCGTATCGTGAGCGATTCGGTCCGATCCAAACGCCAGAAGAGTTACTCGCGATTAAGGGTATTGGCCCGAAAACATTAGAGAAAAATCGAGACCGAATGATCACAGGGCTGATCCGGCCAGAGACAGGGATAAAAGCGGCCTTGCCCCTTGACGGAGGGGCGCCAAATCATTAATCTTCGCGGCCATCTTGAGTTCCGCGATAGCTCAGTTGGTAGAGCAGGAGACTGTTAATCTCTTGGTCGCAGGTTCGAGTCCTGCTCGCGGAGCCATTTCTTGAAGTCTATTCTCGTGTGATCTAGGGTATGGGTTCTAACTCAGCCAGCAAGTCGCATGTCGTTATCTGAATTCGAAATCGCACGGATCGAACGCCTGACGGACGACTTTGCCGCGACGTATTCTCGGCCTGATTTACAAATCACCTATGATTGGGAATGGGTTGGGTCGCAATCGCTCATCTTCCGGCAACATCGGATTGGATTTCGAGAGACTGCTGTTGTGCAGGCGATTGCAAAACTTCGTTATGTGAAAAGCGCGCGACATTGGCTGCTCTATTGGCAGCGCGCAAATGGCCGCTGGTACCCGTATGAACCCGATATCTATTCGCAACTTGAGGTTGCGCTTGATGCGGTGCGGCTCGATCGCTACGGCTGTTTCTTTGGATGATCGGGTGCCCATTCAGGGCGTCCTGCGGTATTCTCTTTACGCATTCGCAGGAGGCGAATTCTCAGTTTTTAACTCAAACGAGGTTCATATGATTCGCTCAATTCTTCTGTGTATTGTCAGTGTGTTGCCGATTGCCGCCTTTGCACATGCGCCTGATGGTGCCGGTGGTGGTTTCCTCACAGGATTTTTGCATCCCATTCTTGGTTATGACCATCTGATAGCGATGGTTGCTGTGGGTCTTTGGGGTGCATTTCTTGGCGATCGCGCACTCTGGATTTTGCCCATCGTATTCCCGAGCATTATGGCCGTTGGCGCGGCTGTCGGTATCTTGGGTGTTGGTCTTCCACTTGTCGAAGTGATTATTGCGTTGTCTGGTGTCGTGCTCGGTGCACTGATTGTTTTGAAGTTCAGGGCGCCGTTGCAAATCGCCATGGTCGTGGTGGGGGTTTTTGCACTCTTTCACGGCTATGCCCACGGATTGGAAATGCCAGAGCAAACCAGCGTGGTGACATACGGGGCCGGCTTTGTGATCGGGACAGGGCTCTTGCACATGATCGGGGTTGCGCTTGGGTTTTTGACCCGTCTGCCGCGCGGTGAACTGATGATTCGCGGATGTGGTGGTGTCATTTCATTGGTGGGCTTGACCTATCTTGTTGGGTAAATCGCTGCTTGCGTTTGGCCTGCTCGGTGCGTCCGGCCGGAGCCAGTGCGCATGCACTCAGTGAATCCCACATTGATCGAGGCGCCTTGAGGCGGGTGCGGCCCTGCCGACCGAGCTCGCGACAACATGGAGCGTTTGGTTGATCTTCGCTCTGCTTGCATCACAAAATCTCCCGCGCATTGGTTTTTTGTTTTCTGGGCTTGCCATGGGTGCCTTGCTCGGTGCGTTGACCTGGGGCATGGCAACGCTTGCTCCGGTCTTTCTTTTGATCATTCTGCTATGCATGGCGCTTTGGATGACTGTGGGGCGTGATACACCGGGACTGTTGGGTATGATGCTGATCGCAGTGGCGACGCTTTCTGCGCTCAATATATTGCTGCATGTGCACGGGGATCTCGCAGATGATGCACTGATTCGATTCATGGCGGCGTTGTTCACCGTTGTGGGAGCGAGCTTTTTTGGCGGCCTGCTGAAACAAGTCGTGAGTTGGTTGCCCAAACAAGCGCCTATCGGCCTTCGTATTTTATCCAGTTGGATGGTCGCGCTACTGGCCATTCAACTCGCTGCGGGGACCTTGGTTTGAGTCACGAGCATTCCTACCCGTTTCAGGTGGTCTCCGATTACGAGCCTGCGGGGGATCAGCCGACTGCGATTACGCAACTGGTTGCGGGCGTTGAATCGGGTTTGGCCCACCAAACGCTGCTTGGTGTGACGGGTTCTGGCAAAACCTTCACCGTTGCGAAAGTCATCGAAGCAGTGAAGCGACCGACTATTGTGATGGCGCATAACAAAACCTTGGCGGCTCAATTGTACGGCGAGTTCAAGGAGTTCTTTCCGCATAACGCGGTTGAGTATTTTGTGTCCTATTACGATTACTACCAGCCTGAAGCCTATGTGCCCTCGAGCGATACCTTTATCGAGAAAGACGCATCGATTAACGATCACATTGAACAGATGCGTTTGTCTGCGACCAAGGCGCTACTCGAGCGAAATGACGTCATCATTGTCGCAACGGTGTCCTCAATCTATGGTCTCGGAGACCCTGAGGCCTACCATGAGATGGTGTTACATCTCACGCGTGGCATGACGATTGATCAGCGTCAAATTCTGCGGCGGTTGGCTGAATTACAATACAAACGGAATGACATGGACTTCGCGCGTGGAACCTATCGCGTCAGAGGTGATGTGATTGATATCTTCCCAGCGGAGTCGGATCGGGAAGGAGTACGTATCGAGTTATTCGATGCGGACATTGAGCAACTGTCCTATTTTGATCCGCTGACCGGGCAGGTGTTGAGGAAAGTACCGCGCTTGACTGTGTATCCAAAGAGTCATTACGTGACGAGTAAGGATCGTTTGATTGGCGCGCTTGATGACATCAAGGCTGAGTTGAAAATGCGTTTAGAGCAATTTCGTGAGCAGAACAAACTCCTCGAGGCACAGCGACTTGAACAGCGCACAAAATTCGATTTGGAGATGATCGCGGAGCTTGGTTACTGCCAAGGCATTGAGAATTACTCTCGGTATTTGTCAGGTCGACCTTCTGGGGATGCTCCGCCCACACTCTTTGACTACTTACCCCCTGATGCACTTTTGGTGATTGATGAGTCGCACGTGACGGTTCCGCAAATTGGTGGCATGTACCGGGGTGATCGCTCCCGAAAAGAGACGCTGGTCGAATATGGATTCCGTTTACCATCTGCGCTCGACAATCGACCACTGAAGTTTGAGGAGTGGGAAGCACTGGCGCCACAAATGATCTTTGTCTCTGCAACACCGTCCAAGTATGAAGCAGAGCACCAGGCGCAGATTGTCGAGCAATTGGTTCGCCCAACTGGCCTCGTGGATCCGACCATCGAAATTCGTCCGGCCGGCACGCAGGTTGACGATTGTTTGAGCGAAATCAGTCGGATTGTGGCGCGTGACGAGCGTGTATTGATCACCGTGCTGACCAAGCGAATGGCGGAAGATCTCACTGATTATCTGATGGAGCATGGCGTCCGCGTGCGTTACCTGCATTCCGATATTGATACGGTTGAGCGTGTGGAAATCATTCGGGATCTCCGAAAAGGTGAATTCGATGTCTTGGTGGGAATCAACTTGCTCAGGGAAGGGTTGGATATGCCCGAGGTCTCCTTGGTTGCCATTATGGATGCGGACAAGGAAGGATTTTTGCGATCGGATCGCTCGTTGATTCAGACCATCGGTCGTGCAGCGCGAAACATCAATGGTCATGCAATTCTCTATGCAGACCGAATCACAGACTCCATGCGTCGCGCAATCGACGAAACAGAGCGGCGCCGGAATAAACAAATCGCATTTAACCTCGAACATGGTATTACGCCGAAAACGATCAAGAAGCGGATCGATGATGTGATGGAAGGTGCGCATCGAGAGACACCAGGGTCTCGCGGACGCAAAGCAAAAGATCAACCCAATCGGGTCTCCGAACAGTTACTCCCAGCGAACCCACAATCGCTGACTCCTGCGCAGTTGGCCAAAGAAATCACGCGTCTTGAGGATCAGATGACGAAAGCTGCAAAATCGCTCGAGTTCGAGAAAGCGGCGGCGATTCGAGATGCAGTGGCTGAGCTTCAGTCGCTGGCTTTTAAATAAACAAGGACGATTATGCCCATTCGATTTGCAACTGCAGTAATGAGTTTGTTTGGTTTGGCGCTCGCATGGCGCACCTTTGTTGAGTCCTCCGGTGTGACACCCTTGTTCGGATCTGTGATGTCAATCGGTGCCGTGCTGATCGGATTGGTCACACTGGGTTCGATATTAGTGCATCAGATCGGCTCTGGAGCGTTTCGAGAGACATGGACTCATCCTCAATTACGGGTGCTTCCGGCTGCACTGACCGTAGGACTGATGTTGTTGTCTGGATTACTTGCCCCGCATTTGCCGATGTTTGCTCGAGTGCTGATTTGGATTGCAGCTGTGTCGCATTTACTGTGGCTGGCTGTGCTATTTCAAGGCTGGCTGAAAGGTGATGTGCCTTTGGATGCTCTGACACCTGTGTGGTTTATCGCCTGGGTGGGTCTCATTGTCGTGCCGGTTGGTGCGGTGCCAGTCGGCGAGATGGGCCTTGGTTGGTTTGCGTTTTCAGTCGGTGTGATTTTTTGGATTGCGCTGTTGCCGCTGGTGTTTTATCGACTCATTTTCGGCAAGGCCATGCCTGCAGAGTTGGAGGCGACACAGTTGATCCTCGTCGCGCCACCGGCGATTGGTGCTGTGTCTTGGTCGTTATTGGTTGGTGCGACTGACACGCTCCCCGGCATCATGATGCTCTCGTTTGCTGTTTTCCTGACCTGCATGCTGTCGCCAATGATGTTTAGAGTATTTTCGCGTTCCTGTGTGTCCGCTAATTGGGCGTTTGGATTTCCGTTGGCCGCATTGGTATCGGCATTGGCGATCTATGGCGTCTCACTCGAGCGTCCGTTATTGTTGGTGGCATCTGGAATCGTGTTAGTGGTGTTGACCGTAATCATTGCTTGGCTATTGATTGGCTCCGCGCGATTGCTCATGAAGCATTAAGGAAAGGGTATGCGAGTACTGGTTACCGGTTCGGCAGGGTTTATTGGCTCCACTGTGTCGCACCGTCTGCTCGATCGTGGCGATGAAGTGATCGGACTCGACAACTTCAATGACTATTATGAAGTCTCATTAAAAGAGGCGCGTGGTCAAAGACTGTGTGCGCGGTCGGGGTATACGGAAGTCCGGGCTAGTGTTGAAGATCGGCCTGCAATGGC
>JAGYIK010000080.1 GCA_018402605.1 Litorivicinus sp.
CCATGCCCGGAGCCGCAAGATATAGGGGTCGGTTGAGCGCCTGCTCAAACGCTGCAAATTTCGAAGCCCAAGCGCCGTAGTGCAGGTCACCGTCGATCGACAGATGCTCGGCAACAATGGGAATTAATACACCGTCTGCTTCGGATCTGAGCTCTTTGAGCGTCTCTTGATCCATTGGAAAATCCTCAGGCGCTTCAAACCAGCGCGGCTCCTTGCGGATCGTGAACTGCGCGCTCCCCTCGAATGCCTCATAGAGGTGGTCTGCAGCCAACGCCTCAAGGCCATCGCCGGCACCTAAGATCAATAACCGATGTCCGTCATGTACCCGGCGCTTGGTGAGACTCTCAAGGCCTTGAAACAGATCATCAAGGGTATTGAGTGTGGATGCACCAGAACGGGTGATCGCGGCTTGGTACAGCAGCTCACGGTCCAAAAATGTGTCATCTTCGGGGTCTTGTTCGGTTTGAAAGTCACGGACGCGGCCGGTGTGTAAGACCATGACGGGTTTTTGTCGGGTACAGCTTCGTAGCGCACTGATAAATCGTGCAGGTAAGCGGAGGCGATCCATCTGGATGACCAACGCACGGCAATACGGGTCTTGAATCAATGTATCGACCAGGTCGGCGATATTTACATCACTTGAGCCGCCGACACAAATGAGATGAGAAAGCCCGACCTGGCGACCTGAGACCCAATCACGAATGCATGCGGTAATCGATGGAGATTGAGCCAATACTGCGATGTGGCCGGCCTTAACGAGCGGAAGTTGCACCTGAGGCCAAGCCGGAGTTGGTGTTTGTAAGCCGTGATGTGGCAAAACCAAGGCTGCAGTATCGGGTCCGATGATGCGGCTGGTGAACCCATGTTTGAGCTCGGCAAGGCCCATTCGAATGCGTTTGGCGGTCCGGGCCAGCGTGAGCTTTGGCAATACGATCAGCGGCCATTGTTTGGCGCAGGCGGTGCGGCAACAGCCCAGCAGGTCATCAGGAGATGCCATGATGAAGAGAAGCGGACTTTGGCTATGTATCTCACTTTGATACATCGGGAGGTCGCCTGTGATGTGCTGCACTGGGGCATTGGGCGGTGTCGCATCAAACCAGGAAAGCCATCGCGTTGCTTCTTGCGATAGCGTCGGCGAAGCGTCCCAAACGAAGATCGCGCGAGGTTTTACGATATTTTGAAGGTAGCGTGTACTCAAAAATCCGCCTCGAGATGCCGCTTAAGACCAGGCTCCAAGTGCCCAGGACTGCTCAACGCATAGTGTGCAGTGATTTGAAGACGCTTTTGTGAACGACGGTAGGCCGGGTCGTAGTGCTGGGTCAGTAAGCTCTCACACAAACTGAACCAGTCCGCTGCCTCGAGCTGTGTACGCCAAAGATGGAGTTGTTCTTTACTGTGGCGGAACGCCAGTTTGTCGATCAGTGCGAGCGTCCGCTCCGGATCGAGGGTGAGGTGTTGATAGGCCGCCAGAGAGAACTCAGCACGTGCGTTCGCAGGGCATTCGAGCGCCAGTGCGGGTGCTTGGGTGAGTCGAGCAAACAGGGCCTTTGGTAGGTGAATCTCGCCAACTTTGGACGATTCAGACTCGACCCACACGGGCTGATCACTTCGCATCCGGCATAAGGCTTCAAAAAGCAGGGAATCAAAGTATTTCTGCGATGGCTGGGGCGCGCCTGGCTCTGCGCCAAGCAATGACCCACGATGCTGTGCTAATGCCTCAAGGTCCAACACTTGGAATCCGGTATCCGCCATTTTCTTGAGGATTTCAGTTTTGCCACAACCGGTCGGCCCAGCCAACACCCGAAAGTCGAGCCGTGCGATGTGCTCGGGAAGTGTAGCCTGGAGTTCGCGGCGGTAGGCTTTATACCCACCTTGCAGGAGTGTTACTGGCCAGCCGATTTCGTTCAGGACCAATGCCATCGATCCCGAACGCTGTCCGCCACGCCAGCAGTAGACGAGAGGACGCCAATCCCTTGGATGGTCTGACAGTGTTGCAAGATGTTTGGCAATGTTGGCACTTGTCAGTGCTGCGCCGCGCTTCCGGGCTGTAAAGGGATCGACTTGTTTGTATAGGGTGCCAACCTCTGCGCGTTCGAGATCGTCGAGCACCGGTAAATTGATGGCGCCCGGAATATGATCTTCGAGAAATTCTGCCGGAGCGCGCACATCAATGATGCAATCGAAGCTCTGTTTTTCGCGCAAAATCTCGTCGATGGGTCGGGCTGGAATCTGTCGTTGCATGTTGACTTGGTGCGTTTGGACCTTAATAATCCCGCTCCCATGCAGGTGTGGCTCAGTTGGTAGAGCACTCCCTTGGTAAGGGAGAGGTCCCGGGTTCGAGTCCCGGCACTTGCACCACATACGCATTGGACATCTTGCCCCGCGGGTTCCCGCAGAGTTTAACAGGAAAGCTTTGGCTTCTCTTCTGAATCACACGTTGTTTTAGCCAAGCTCGTTGCAGGGTCATCCGGCAGACTTGGAATTCTGGTGAGTGGATCCCTGTCAGTTGTTGGCTGAAATGCACCAAAGGCGGATGTGAGCTCGAACCTCCCAATCGATAGGTTTGATCAGCGCATCGGATTTTTGATGATTAAGGTATCTTCGATCACGAGATTGTGTTGCATGTCTTCACTGAAAAGTTCAGTGCACCCAGCCAAGAGTGCCGCCGCAACGATCATGCTGTCGTAAACTGAGAGGTGGTAACGCTCCGAAACGGCGCGACCGAGGTCGTGTGTTTCTATAGTCATTGGCGTGACATGGAGGAGCGCACGAAGCCCGTACAAAAATCGGTTGCATTCTGCGATGGTCAAGTCAGTTTTGCGGCAGATTGTTGAAAGGCATTCGTGAAGGACTTGCACGCTAATGGTGCCACCCTGGCCGACGATTGAACTAGCTATGTCAGCTTTGTCGTCCGTTTGAAGTAAATAGAGCAGAATATTTGAATCAATAAATCGACCGGTCATTAGCATCCTCACGAGTTAGGCGATCATGCGCCTTTAGCCGACCTCTGAACTCCCGAAGTTCACTCAGGATTTGCGCGCTTGATTTGTAAGGCACGACCTCGAATACTCGTTCGTCAGTAGTGGCAATTAGCGCAATATCGTCACCGGTTTTGAAAAGCTTCAGTTGTTGGCAGAGTGTAGAAGGTGACTGGACAGCCAATGAATTACCCCATTCCCAAATTTGCATGATTACATTCCCAATAATATACATGGAAAATGTATATTATTGTTAGCGACAGAAAAGTCTGGACGAATCGGAGGGCGGCATTGTGTCAAGCTGTCGATCTCTTAACCAATGAAGTCCACAACTGGGATGGCCTATGCATGAGTTAGGCGCAGACGTGAAACTTGTCGGACCGGTGATTGAACAATATTTGTTTTAGAGCCGCAGACTTGATGGTCGCTGCAGATTTGGTATCAATTGGGCCACTGGAAACCCCTGCAAAGCGGAGTATCGGTGACCGTATTCAGAGCATAGGTGGGGTGTGTGAGAAAGCTCTTCACTGCAAGCAATATCCTTGAAGCACAGCTTCTTGACCTCATGCTAAGAAATAGCAGTATTCGTTCGCATGTCAAAAATGACAGGTTGCAGTCTGGTGTCGGTGAGATCCCGTTTGTTGAGATGTGGCCTGAAGTGTGGATTTTGGAAGCTGAGCATTGGGTCAAGGCGACCGAGATCTTGCGCCAGTTTCAGCAGACTCGGGTAACAGATGATTGGGTCTGCCCGCATTGCAGTGAGGCCAATCCAGGAACCTTTGAGACCTGTTGGTCGTGTGCGAAGGTCTGAGAGACGGGTGTGTTGAGTGCATGAAGAAGGAGTAGGGCATGAAGGTGAATCGTCGACAGGTGCTCACACAGTTGACCGGGCTTGCTGTGTACTCGGTGGCACACTCAGTCCAGGCGAAAGTGACGCCATCGCAAAGCTTAGGGCCGTTTTATCCATCGACGTTTCCGCTTGATAGTGATGCAGATCTGACCTACGTCGATGGGCAAGAGGGACGTGCGACCGGAATGATTACCAATTTGGTCGGGCGGGTCGCAGACATCAAAGGCCGTCCGATTCCAGATGCACTGATCGAAATATGGCAGTGTGATGCCTTTAGTGCATACCATCATCCGCGCGCGGGCGGGGGTGTCGATCCATCCTTCCAAGGGTATGGAAAAACCACCACTGACGCGATGGGCCGTTACCGATTCAAAACCATCCGACCTGTCGCGTATCCAGGTCGAGCACCACACATCCATGTCAAGATTACTCAAGGTTCTCAACAACTTGTGACGCAAATCTATGTACGCGGTGAACCTGCAAATGATCGCGACTTCTTGTTGAATGCGATCCGAGACCAAAGCGCTCGTGATTCATTGATCATCGCGTTTGAGAATGATCCAACCGGATCAGCAGGTGAGTTAGTTGCTGAATTCAATCCGATCATACGGGTGTGAGGCAACTGGCTCCCGAATTGAGAACAGAGTGGCCCCTGCAATGAACCCGTGGTTCATTTTTGCCTGTGTCCTTTTAGCCACCAAAGCGGTGTTTTTCGGTTTGTCGCTGCAAATGGCACTGTCCTGAGCAGACATGGACCGAAGATCTCTGGTGTCTCCCTTTGCTTGGCGTGGGATGCGCATGAGTTTTCAGCTACCCTCACATACCACTGACGGCTCAAGGAGAAATGTGTGAGCACCATCGGCACGCCATTTACATCGACAGCCAAACGCGCACTTCTGTGCGGGGCAGGTGAGCTTGGCAAGGAGGTCGTCATTGAGCTTCAGCGGCTCGGAGTTGAGGTGATTGCTCTGGACTCCTACGCGAATGCGCCAGCCATGCAAGTGGCCGATCGCAGTCATGTCTTGAATATGCTCGACCCCTCGGCATTACGCGCTGTCATCGAGGCCGAACAGCCGCATCTGATTATTCCGGAGGTTGAGGCCATTGCGACTGATGCCTTGGTTTCTCTCGAGAGCGAGGGTTTTCGGGTCGTACCGACTGCTCGGGCGACACAGTTGACGATGAATCGAAAGGGGATTCGGCAGTTGGCGGCGGTCGAACTGGGCCTGAAGACATCAAACTATCGGTTTGCAGAGACACGTGAAGGCTATCTTGAGGCTGTGCAGACCCTCGGGCTTCCCTGTGTGGTCA
>JAGYIK010000081.1 GCA_018402605.1 Litorivicinus sp.
AATTCAGGAACCATTGGCTCAAACGGCCATTTGTTAAAGAACCTTGGTTATGACGTGGACACAGATTTCAATCTGTATCACGCAGGCTATGGCCCCTCTGCCGACGCACTGCAAAATGGACAGGTCGCAGTCGCTGGGATTGCAGCTGGTGTGCCAGCGGGCGCGGTAACCAAGCTGATGGCATCTGCAGGCGATAAGGTGGCTCTTCTGAGCTTCACCGAGGCGCAGGCTGCTAAGGCAGATGGCGGTGCATCACTTTGGACACCCTTTAATATTCCAGCTGGAACCTATCCGGGTCAGACGCAAGATATCACCACCATTGCGCAGCCGAATTTCTTGGCGACCCATGCGGATGTCAGTGAAGAGCATGTGTACCTGCTGACGAAGGCGGTCTACGAGAACTTGCCGTTTTTGAACGCGATTCATCCTGCAACAAAAGCCATGGCTCTCGAGCAAGCAATTGCTGGCTTACCAGCGCCTTTGCATCCAGGTGCTGCAAAGTTCTACCAAGAGCAAGGTCTGAACATTCCTGATCGCTTAATCGCGAGATAAGAATGCGCGCACTGTATGCGAGTCGATGGTTTGCCATCGACCCGTCATTTCAAGCACGTGATGAGGCTGTTTGGATCAAACCAGCAGCCTTTCTTGTTGCGCTCGGTTTGGCGCTATTCCATTTACTGGTTGCGTACGTCCCATTTGTCTCCGACTACACCCGCAACACCGTGCATTTTGGTGGGTTTGTGTTGCTATGTGCGTTAACGTTTTCGAGTGGTTTGCGTCACCGATGGCAGCATGTGACCGAGGCGGTCTTCGCGGTCGTGGTGGCATCCTCAGCTGTCTATCTCAGTGTCGCGGAAGATGCGATCTATGCTCGAGGGGTGAAGCTTTCGGCGCTTGATTGGTTTGCTGGTGCCGCCGTTGTGCTTGGTGCCATTGAATACACCCGGCGGGTCGCTGGATGGGTGATTCCAATATTAATTCTAATAGCCCTGTGCTATGTCTCATTTCTTGGTAACTGGATACCCGGCGTGTTTCGCTTCGGCGGATTGTCGTTTGAATCAGTGATGTTCCGCTCGCTGTATGGCGATGATGCGTTGTTTGGAACAATCGCATCAATATCAGCGACCTATGTGTTTTTATTCATCATTTTTGGCGCTTTTTTAAGTCAATCCGGGGCGGGTGACTTCGTGATCAATATCTCCCGGATTGTCGCTGGACGTGTGCGTGGAGGCCCGGGCATTGTTGCTGTCATTGCCTCGGGCTTGACCGGAACCATTAATGGCTCAGCCGTCGCCAATACGGCATCTACGGGTGTGATCACGATTCCGATGATGAAGCGTGCAGGCTTCAGCCCGCAGTTTGCTGGTGCGGTTGAGGCCGCTGCCTCTACCGGTGGGCAGCTGATGCCACCGATTATGGGTGCGGGCGCCTTTGTGATGGCGGCATATACGCAAATTCCATACGAAACGATCGCGATCGCGGCCTTGTTACCGGCGCTTTTGTATTTTGCTTCGGTTGCGATTTTCGTGCGGCTCGAGGCGATTAAGATCGGGATTCCTGTGGGGGCGGACCCGGACGCACCGAGTCTTGCTCAGGCGTTCAAAAGGGGAGGCATCCCGTTTGTCGTGCCCATCGGTCTTGTGGTGGTTTTACTGATCTCGGGCTATACCCCAACCTACACCGCAGTTGCTGGAATTGTCGCAGTCGTGGTCGCTAGTTGGATCACGGGTCACCCGATGGGACTCAATAGCATCCTCAATGCACTGGCATTGGGTGCACGGAATATGGTGTTAACCGCAATTTTGTTGTGCGCTGTAGGTCTTATGATTAACGTCATTGCTACAGCCGGTATCGGCAACACATTCTCTTTGATGATTATGGATTGGTCCGGCGGACATCTGTTGATTGCGATTGTGTTGGTTGCCTTGGCCTCGTTGGTTTTGGGCATGGGGTTGCCGGTGACGGCTGCGTATATTGTGCTCGCAACCCTGAGTGCGCCAGCTCTCGCCGGCTTGATTTCGAATCAAGCTCTAATTGAGGTTTTAGCGCAAGGGATCGATAGCAGTCTGATGCCCGTGGTGATGTTGGCGATGCCAGAGTATCTGCCTGGAATGAGTGTGGCTGAACTCGATGCATTGATTACCAAAGCGCCTTTTGAAACCTTGAGTTTATTGCGCGATACATTGCTTGCGCCGGAAGTGTTGGCTGCCAGCCTGCTTGCTGGGCACATGATTGTGTTCTGGTTGAGTCAAGACAGTAACGTGACGCCGCCGGTGTGTCTTGCAGCCTTTACTGGCGCTGCGATCGCTGGATCGCATCCCATGCGAACGGGCTTCACCAGTTGGAAGGTTGCGAAGGGTCTGTATGTCATGCCGGTCTTGATTGCGTATACCGAGATTCTGTCGGGTTCATGGGATCAGGTGCTGTGGATTGGCGCCTGCGCATTGGTCGGGATCTATGCCCTAGCCGCCGCCATGCAGGGGGTCCTGCATGAGCAGATCTCATGGATGTTACGAGGCGTGCTGGGGGGTTTGGGCTTGGCTGCGCTGTGGCCTGATCTGATGGTCGCGACCGTCGGTGCGATGGTGGCTGTCGTGGTGATGGGACTGGTGCCGCGTCTGTCTCGTCAAACTGCAATTTCCTGATACACTCGAGCTTTGCTAAGGAGCTTGATATGCGCGTTTTGATTGTCCTCTCCACATGTAGCCTGTTGACGGGCTGTATTAGTTTATTCTAAATAGCGCCCCCATGACTGTTGATCCGCATCGTGTTCGCCTAGAGGCGAATCAAGAACTGCACGCGAGGCCGTTTCCGTTGTTGCCGGCACATGTGCGTCTTGTGCACCTGTGTGTCCGCGTATCCCCCAAGAGCTGGTCTGAAGTATTGCCTTGGATTAAATCGAAGCTCTCTGACTTGCCAAGCGATTTTCATGGCTATTGGGAGCGTACGGGAGCCGAATCCTGGGTCCGTGTGGAGCGTCACACTGAATTTGTTGCGATTACCCAGGTTGTTCCAGACGGGCTCGCGTTCTCGGAAGTGGCGGACAGCAGTTGGGTTCAGAGTGCGCCCCAAGATCTGTTAGTGATGGCGCGTTTGACTGCGTCGGTTGGCGGGCAGATCCCAGCAGAAATGGAAGCGGTCAGCCAATTGCGCTCAGGCGAAGTGCTGGCCGGATCGAATTTCACGGGCGATACGGCAGGTTTTTCGGCTTGGCATGTGGTGTTTGCCTCGGACCCCGGTGAAGAGTCGGCGGGTCGCCTACTGCAAATGATTCTTGAGATCGAGACCTATCGGACCTTGGCTGTGATGGGAATGGACAAGATCCGTGCAGCACATCCAATCCTGCAGTCTGTTGCCAGTGAGCTGCCACGAGAACCTGCAGAACAGCTCCAACACGGCGACATGATGGGTATTTTGAATCTGCTGTCGGCTCAGGAGGCTCGGTTACAAGAGCTTTGGGAGCGCTTGGCGTGGCGTATCGGTGCAAATAGCGCATACCACAATCTTGTTTTTCAACGTCTGGATGAACTCTCCGAGACGGCGCATGTTGGTCAAGTGGGGTTGTCCCATTTTCTTCGCCGGCGGTTGACGCCTGCTGTGGCGACGGCGGAGACGGTGATGCGCCGACGCAGCGAATTGGCAGAGCAGGTTGATGAACGCGCGCAGTTGTTACGTACACAACTGCAATTGAATCTGCAAAGCCAAACCCGAGATTTATTGGCGAGCCTTGAGCGATCCGCTGCCACGCAAATTCGACTGCAAACAGCCGTTGAGGGACTCTCGACAGTCGCGATCGCCTATTATGCGGTCGGATTGATTACGCCCTTGATCGAGCCGTTTGTTCCATTCGAATTTAAAGGTTGGGTCCCGGTTGGCGTAACGCCCGTGGTGATTTTAGGTGTCTGGTGGGCGCTATCACGCATTCGGAACCGCTTCAGTCACAACCCCTAACGCTTTGGCCTCAGCCTCTGAAATGATGCGGTTGTGCTGATCGACAAAGATCACGCGTGGCTCGTGTTGGCCCGCTTCGCTCTCAGTCATCTGCGCAAAGGCGGCGAGAATCAGAATGTCGCCAACCTGTGCTTGATGCGCGGCAGATCCATTCACCGAAATGATGCCAGATCCGGCAGGTGCCTCAATGGCATAGGTCACCAACCTTGCGCCATTACTCACGTTCCACAGATGAATCTGCTCATGTGGCAAAATTCCGCTTGCAGCTAACAGGGTCCGATCAATCGCGCATGAGCCGATATAATCGACCTCTGCCGCCGTTGTTGTGACGCGATGAAGTTTTCCATTCAACACAGTGCGTAACATTGATCTCTCCCTGAATAGGGAGCGCATCATAAAGGAGTTTACTTCAGTGCACAAAGTGACAGCCTTTTCAAAGTCAAGTTGGCTCACCATGCATGCCGATGGACTCAAAGTGCAGCTGCTGATCCGGTCGGGCGCAAAGACAACCCGAGTTGAAGGTGTTGTGGACGACCGATTGAAATTATTTGTCGCAGCCCCGCCAATTGAGGGGCGCGCCAATTTGGCAATTACCTATGCCATTGCTGCAGCACTTGGCCTACCAAAGCAGCAGGTGCGCTTGGTGAGTGGTTTGAAATCGAAGAGGAAGACTGTCTTGATTGCGAATCCGGATTTAGATCTGCATCTGGTACAGACCGCACTTGAAAGCCTTGGCTCCTGACTAGTCCTGCAACAGATTTTCGACGTACTGGGGTAAACCGAATGCGCCCAGATGCACAGCTGGCGTGTAGTAGCGCAGTGGGCCAATTGCGTTTGCACGATCAGTTAATACGTCCACTGACGGCATCGCTTTGGTCTCCTTGCACGCAAAGCCCATGGCCATTGCACCGCCGGCATAGGTTGGCACGGGGGTGAGGTAGAACCGCCGTGTTTGGAAATAGGGCTTCCAACGGCGATAGGTATTGGTGACCTCATCGCCCTGCATGAATGGCACACCATTTTGCGTGACTAAGATGCCGCCTGATGCCAGTGCTCTTGCGCAGCCGGCATAGAAACTGGACTCGAAAAGGACCTCACCTGGGCCGAGTGGATCCGTTG
>JAGYIK010000082.1 GCA_018402605.1 Litorivicinus sp.
GAGTTTCTGCCCATCTCAAGCTCGGCGCACTTGATCCTGCCGTCAGCACTCTTTGGATTTGCAGATCAGGGTCTTGCTTTTGATGTGGCTGTGCATGTTGGTTCTCTTGGTGCCGTATGTTTGAGCCTCAGAGTCGAGTGTGAGCGGATTGCGCGCGGTATGTTGATTGGGGCGGGGTCGCGTTATCCGCGCCACGCCAAGCTCGGCTGGATGCTCGCGGTGGCAACTGTGCCAGCTGTTGTGGTTGGTTTGCTCGCAAAAGGTTGGATCGAGGGCTATTTGCGCGCAGACTGGGTTATTGCGACCACCACCTTGGTGTTTGGATTATTGCTGTGGTGGGCGCACTACCAAAAGGGACGTAAAGGCTTCTCCAGTATTGGGTTTCGGCAGGCGCTGCTACTCGGGTTCGCGCAAGCCTTGGCATTGATCCCAGGCACATCGCGCTCCGGGATTACGCTCACTGCTGGTCTCTGGCTCGGACTGTCTCGACGCATCGCAGCCAAGTTCTCATTTCTCATGTCCATTCCCATAATTCTTGGCGCAGGTCTTGTGAAAACCAAGGATTTGCTCGAGAGCACGGAACCTGTTGCTTGGGATGCTGTACTACTCGGTATTGCTGTGAGCTTTGTCGCAGCCTATGCATGCATCCGATTGTTTTTGGCTTGGATCACTCGCGTGGGTCTGTTGCCCTTCGTGTGGTACCGATTGGCTCTGGCTGCTGTCTTGTTTGCCGTCATCTTCTGGCCCTGAACCAGGGTACGATAGGACCTCCTACTGTGTGAGATCTGGCTAACCTCTCTGGATTGAGAGAAGGAGTCAGAGATGTCAATTCCCCTAGCCGTTGTGTCACCACAGACACTGTTGTTGGAGTCCTGCCGCCAGGCCGTGGCAGAAACCGATTTCCAAGTGCGTTTGCTGCCGTTTCAAGGTCAGTTTGCCGATGCAGATTTAATTGAGTCACGTCCACGGGTGGTGATTCTCGACTCGGGATGCGAGGGTGGCACGCCCTTGGTCTGGATTGATCGACTGCGCCTCGCTTTGCCGGATACCCGTGTTTTGATTTATTTGCGTCAGGTTCGGGCAGCGGAATGCCAGACGCTATTGTCAGTCGGCGCCAAAGGCTTGGCTGATCAACGTGTGTCAGGGACCGAGCTATTGGCCGGAATTCGTCGCATGCTGCGTGGTGATGTCTACCTGTCGCCACGGATTGCGCAATCCATCGCCCTGTGTCGGTTTGGTCGAAAAAATCCGTTTCAGAGTTTGTCTCCCCGGGAGCTCACGGTTTGTGATTTGGTTGTCGAAGGTGCACGGGCCCCTGAAATCGCAAAAAGTCTGTCGGTATCCGCGAAAACGGTGAATACCTATCGCTATCGTATTTTTGAGAAGCTCGGGATCACATCGGACGTGCAATTAACACATCTGGCATACCGACACGGTCTGAAGGGGTTAGAATCGATGGATGGCCGAATTTGATGCACAGCGCTTTTTAAAAAATCTCACCGCCCGCCCCGGTGTCTATCGCATGCTCGACGCCGACGGGCGGATTCTCTATGTCGGTAAGGCAAAGAACCTCAAATCACGGGTGTCGAGTTATTTTCGTGGGGCGGGTTTGGCGAGTAAGACGCTTGCGATGGTTACCAAGATCGCCAACGTCGAAATCACCGTCACTCGGAGCGAAATTGAGGCACTTCTTCTCGAACAAAATCTGATTAAAGATCAGCGCCCGCCGTACAACATCTTGTTGCGTGACGACAAATCATATCCCTATATCTATATGAATACAGAGCACGGCTATCCGGGTCTCTACTATCGACGGGGAAGCCGGCAAAGCCGAGGCAAAACATTTGGCCCGTTTCCGTCGTCTCATGCGGTGAAATCGACGCTCAATCTGATTCAGAAAACCTTCCAAATTCGTCAGTGTGAAGAGAGCGTGTTTCAAAATCGCAGTCGTCCGTGTCTGCAGTATCAAATAGAGCGGTGTAGCGCGCCTTGTGTGGGCTATATCTCCGAGGCGGATTATGCCGAGGATCTGGAGCATACCCGCCTCTTTCTCGAAGGGCGCAGTCATGAGCTGGTCAGGACCCTCGAGGCAAAAATGGATGAGGCATCGCAGGCGCTTGAGTTTGAGAAAGCGGCCCGTCACCGAGATACTATTTCTCGGATTCGCCATATTCAGTCAGAGCAAGCCATGGAAAGCGACCTTCAAGATCTGGATGCGATCGCTGTGACGGAAGCTTCAGGTGGTCTCTGTGTGGCGATCTTGAGTGTGCGGGGTGGGCGCGTTCTTGGGGTGAATAGCCAGTTTCCAGAGATTGGTCTGGCAGAGACACCGTCGGACATCTTGGAAGCCTTCATCCCCCAATACTATCTTGCATCGGCGCGTGCTGTTCCGGCTGAGTTGATTTTGTCGCATCCGATCTCCGATCAGGTCTTGGTTGCTGACGCCTTGGGTCAGGCTGCAGGCCATAAGATTCGCGTGGCTCATGCCGTGCGGGGGATTCGACAGCAGTTTTTGGATTTAGCCAAAACCAACGCGGATCAAGCGCTGGGTCTTAAGCTGGCAACGCGTGATGGCCAGGTCAAACGAATCAAAGATCTGTCCGAGCGTTTTGACCTCGAGCAACCGGAGCGGATCGAGTGCTTTGACATCAGTCACACCAGCGGCGAAGCGACTGTAGCAAGCTGTGTGGTGTTCGATGCGGCGGGTCCACTGAAAAGTGATTATCGCATCTTCAATATTACGGATGTGCAGGCGGGGGATGACTATGGCGCCATGCGCCAAGCACTTCGACGACGCTATAGACGCGTGAAGTCAGGGGAAGTGACGTTGCCGGATGTCTTAATTATCGATGGTGGCAAGGGGCAACTGGCAGAGGCACAAGACATTCTCAATGAGCTCGGCGTGCATGGGGTTTTTTTGCTCGGGATCTCCAAAGGTCCGACCCGCAAAGCGGGGTTTGAACTGTTGCATCGGGCGGACAACGGAGCGGAGCTCGTCTTGCCACCGACCGCGCCGGCGCTTCATTTGATCCAGCATATCCGGGATGAGGCGCATCGGTTTGCCATTACAAAGCACCGGCAGGCACGAGGTAAGGTGCGATCAGAGAGTCCACTCGAGGGCATTGTGGGTATTGGGCCGAAAAGGCGACAAGCACTGCTGCGCCATTTTGGTGGTCTGAGGGAGCTCGCACTGGCCAGTGTTGCGGATATCGCAAAGGTGCAGGGAATGAGTCAACAATCGGCTGAATTGGTGTACTCTGCCCTGCATGCAGAGTGAGTGATCTAATTGAAACTACCAAATATTTTGACATTGTTGCGAGTGGCTCTCATCCCAATTTTGGTGGTTGTGTGGTTTCTGCCGCTCAGTTATGCGGGACAGACGACGGCCGCTATTTTTTTATTGGCGGCGCTGACCGATTGGTTTGACGGTTGGTTGGCGCGACGCTGGCAACAGGAGTCGGCATTTGGCGCCTTCCTTGATCCAGTCGCTGACAAATTGATGGTCGCAGCCGCGCTGGTCCTTTTGGTGGATGCCTTCAATTCCGTCTTGGTCACCTTGGCAGCCATGGTCATTATTGGTCGGGAAATTGTTGTCTCTTCGCTCCGTGAATGGATGGCTGAAATTGGCCAGCGCGGCCAGGTGGCTGTCTCGTGGCTTGGTAAGTTGAAGACGTCGGCACAGATGGTTGCCATTCTTCTCTGTTTGGCATTGCCTGTGAAAATCGATCTTATGCACCCTGGTTTGTGGGCGTTGGGCTTGGCTGCGGCTTTGACGCTTTGGTCAATGTGGAGTTACCTCCGCGCTGCATGGCCGCATTTACAAGCGCCGAGCAGTGAGTGAACGATAGGCGCGTCGGCAAGTAGCTGGTATAACGTCTTTTCGTTGTTCATATAGAGAGCCAGGATGCGATCTATTTATCCAGTGATTATGGTGTCCGTCATGCTTGGCGGATGCTCAAGCGTGAGTCATCAGACTGCGCGAGATCTGTCTTCTGCCGAGGTCGCCAATGCCGGGGAGCCCTGTGCTCGGGCGGTGAAGACTGCAGACGTACAAAACGAGATCAAGTGGGGGCGCATCGTTGCCACACCCATTTTAACGGTCGCCTCGGTGGGACTTCTCCCTGCGCTCATTGGCGCAAATGCCGCACTCGATTATTCGGACCGAAAAAATGCCTCATCGATGCGAGAGGCCTGTGGTTTTGCGCCGATTGATCATCAATCAATTCTCGCTGATGTCGCAACCAATGCGGGAATTAGCGTGGGGTTGGGTGCGGTTGACCTCGGCCTCGGCTCTGATGTTTCGTCAATTCAGGATGCCTTTTCGTCAAGCGGATCGAACTGAGCAGGTGCTAAGCGGCATTGAACCGGCTATAATCTGCGCCCTGAATCTGTCTCATCTCATACGCCGGTGTGATGGAATTGGTAGACATACCGGACTTAAAATCCGGAGAGGGAAACCTCGTGCCGGTTCGAGTCCGGCCACCGGCACCAGATTGGTCTTTTAGTCGAATAAAAAAAACCGCTGCATGGCGCAGCGGTTGGTGTCACTTAAGGCCTCATGCCTCGAATCCCCATCCTTGGAGCACACTGATGTTCCTAATCCCCCACAGATCAATCGATCAGCGTCAGCACACCTGAAAGCCCTTTAGGCTCTTCTACGCTACGGAGTTTTTTCCGTTGAAGGAAGGCTTTTTTCAAATAAATTATTGAAAAACAATGAATTTATGTGTGATTTACACCATTTGGTAAGTCAATAACAGAGGATCCTGATGAAAATCGGAAAGACTCGTTACTGCGTTCCTACGATGACAACTTGCCGTCATTTTTAAATTGTTCAGTCAGAGAAGTCACAATTGCCCGAGCATGCTCTTCTGGCAGATTAAATTCTTTGCGCAATCGCTCGATGTGCAAAGCCTCTTCATCGCTAATCGCTCCGTCAGCGAGTGCTTTACCGACTTCGGCTTCAAAGATCGCGCGCCGTTTTGCCAATTGATTCGAAAATGCACTGCCGACGATGCCTGTGAGTAATGCCACCGAGCAAACTCCCATCA
>JAGYIK010000083.1 GCA_018402605.1 Litorivicinus sp.
AAAAAGTGTGGTGGGAACAGTTCCCGTCAAAAACGCAGCCACGCCAAGGTCAGTTTCTGAGCATTCTGCATGATTGAAACCGACGTTCTCGTTCTAGGCGCAGGCCCTGCTGGTGAGGCAGGTGCTATGAATGCCTCGAAACAAGGGCGTTCAGTCATCGTCGTGGATCAGCGCGCCCAGGTGGGTGGGAACTGCACCCACAAGGGGACGATTCCGTCAAAAGCCCTGCGTGAAGCGGTTAAACAGATGATCGATTTCAATACCAATCCGATGTTTCGAGCCATTTCGGAGCCCTGTTGGTTACCCTATCCGCACGTGATGGAAACAGCCAATCGGGTGGTCAATGCACAGGTCCGGATGCGTTCGAAGTTTTACGCTCGAAATCGTGTGCAGGTGGTCCATGGTGAGGCCAGTTTTGTCGATCCCCATACGGTCGCGGTGAGCAGTGAGCAGGGCGTGGATCATTACCGTGCTGAAACCATTTTGATTGCCACCGGTTCGCGGCCTTATCAGCCACCTGAGTTGGACTTTTCTGACCCACGGATTTACGACTCCGATTCCATCTTGGAGATGCAAAATACCCCGCGGCATTTGATTATTTATGGGGCTGGCGTGATCGGCTGTGAGTATGCCTCGATCTTCAATGGTTTGGGTTTGAAGGTGGATCTGATCAATACCCGCGATCGTTTGCTGTCGTTTTTAGATGATGAAATCACCGATGCGTTGTCGTACTACTTCCGAGATTCGGGGGTGGTGATCCGGCATCAAGAAGAGATGGCCTCGCTGCAAAGTCAGGACCATGAGGTGGTGTTGGAACTGAAAAGCGGCAAAAAAATCAAAGCGGATGCGCTCTTATGGTGTAACGGCCGGACCGGCAACACCGATCGCTTGAATCTGGCGGCTGCGGGCTTAAGTGCAGATGGTCGAGGACAGATTCGCGTCGATGGCCAATACCGGACAGCGGTTTCGCACATTTACGCCGCCGGGGACGTGGTCGGTTGGCCGTCATTGGCGTCTGCCTCCTATGATCAAGGCCGCAATGCGGCCAATGACTTTTTGAGTCGTCCGTTTAATTTTGTCGATGATGTGCCCACCGGGATCTACACCATTCCAGAGATCTCATCGGTGGGCAAAACTGAGCGCGAACTGACCGAAGACAAGGTGCCATACGAGGTCGGCCAGGCTATGTTTAAAGACATTGCACGCGCGCAGATCACTAATGAATCTGTGGGCATGTTGAAGCTGTTATTCCATCGCGAGACATTGGAAATCTTGGGTGTGCATTGTTTTGGTGATCAAGCGTCTGAGATCGTACATATCGGCCAAGCCATCATGAAGCAATCCGGTACGGCCAATAGCCTAGCGTTCTTTGCCAACACCACCTTCAATTATCCCACCATGGCCGAAGCCTATCGGGTCGCCGCCATCAATGGATTGAACCGGGTGTCTTGATGCAACGTATTGTCGTCACAGGGGGTGCAGGATTTATTGGCTCAGCGGTGGTGCGCTACTTGATTACCGAGACCGGTGCCCAGGTATTCAATATCGATAAACTGACCTATGCCGGCAACCTCGACTCCTTGGTGTCGGTGAGCGACAACCCGCGTTATCAATTTCTCCAGTTGGACCTGTGCGATTCCGACGCACTGCGTACTGCGATCATTGATTTTCAGCCAACCCATGTGATGCATTTGGCGGCAGAGAGCCATGTCGATCGCTCCATTGACGGCCCGAGTGACTTTATTCAGACCAATATCGTGGGTACCTACAGTCTGCTGGAAGTGCTCCGTGAATACTGGATGGGCCTTGAAGGTGCAGCACAAGCGGATTTTCGTCTGCACCACATCTCGACCGATGAGGTATACGGAGATTTGGAGGGGACCGATGCGTTATTTACGGAAGAGACGGCCTATCAACCGAGCTCACCGTACTCAGCCTCAAAAGCGGCTAGCGACCATTTGGTGCGTGCCTGGCACCGAACCTATGGACTGCCTGTGGTGGTGACCAACTGCTCGAATAACTATGGGCCCTATCATTTTCCAGAAAAGCTGATTCCGCTGGCGATTTTGAATGCCATTGAGGGCCTGCCGATTCCTGTGTACGGGCGTGGTGACCAAATCCGCGATTGGTTGTATGTGGAAGATCACGCGCGTGCCTTGGTGCAAGTGGTCAATCAAGGTGTGGTGGGCGAGACCTACAACATCGGTGGTCACAATGAGAAAACCAATCTCGCGGTCGTTGAGACACTGTGTGATCTCCTCGATCAACGGATCACCGATAAGCCTGCAGGAATCGGCTCATTCCGGGAGCTGATCACCTTTGTCGCTGACCGTCCGGGTCACGACCGCCGCTATGCAATTGATGCATCGAAAATTGCCGATACGCTTGGTTGGACCCCACAGGAGACTTTCGAGTCAGGGCTTGCCAAAACAGTCGATTGGTTTTTAGCCAATCGCCCGTGGTGGCAGCGGGTGCGCTCGGGCGCCTACCGCGGTGAGCGGCTCGGCACACTCGCCTGATCTAGATCAACGATGCTCCCACTGCCTTTCCGATTGATTTGCCGTATCATTCCATCCCTATGTTAGAAGCACTGCTGCAGACCGCATTGACCGACGCACTCGTACCGGAGTATCTGGATATCGAGAACGAGAGCCATGGCCACAATGTACCGAAAAACTCGGAAACACATTTTCGGGTGGTTGTTGTGTCAGCGGCTTTTGATGGCTTGGGTCGAGTAAAACGCCATCAGCTGGTCTACAAAGCGGCAGCAGAGGCGTTGGAACGCGGTGTGCATGCGCTGGCGATGCAGTGTTTTACGCCGGATGAGTGGCAGAGGGATCCTGCCCGCTTGGCCTCACCACCCTGTCTTGGTGGCATGAAGAAGGAATCGAAATGAGCCCATTGATCATTGCTGCGCTGTATCAGTTCGTTGAGCTGCCAGATTATCGGGAACTCAGGGAGCCGCTATTGAAGCACTGCATGGATCACGGCGTGACTGGAACCCTGTTGCTTGCAGCCGAGGGCATCAATGGCACGGTCGCCGGTACGCGAGAGGGGATCGATGCGCTGAATGCGTGGTTTGCAGCCGATGTTCGATTCGGGAACCTCGAATACAAAGAGTCCGCGATGACGCCGGATGGGGTGCCGTTTTATCGGATGAAGGTCAAACTCAAAAAAGAGATCGTGACGCTTGGCGTCCCTGGCATCAGTCCAAAAATGAAGGTGGGGCGCTATGTGCTGCCTGAAGACTGGAATGGCCTGATTACAGATCCTGAATGCATCACCATCGATACCCGCAATGACTACGAGTATGAGGTGGGTACCTTCCGTGGTGCGATCAATCCAAATACCAAAACCTTCCGCGAATTCCCCAAATGGGTGGCCGAGAATCTCGATCCAGCCAAGCACAGAAAAATCGCCATGTTCTGCACCGGTGGGATTCGCTGCGAAAAATCCACGAGCTATCTGCTCGATCAAGGATTCGAAGAGGTCTATCACTTAAAGGGTGGGGTGCTGAACTATTTCGAGCACGTCCCGCACACGGAGACGACCTGGGACGGTGAGTGCTTTGTGTTCGATAACCGTGTCACGGTCAATCACAAGCTTGAACCCGGTGCCTTTGACCAATGCCATGCGTGCCGTCGGCCGATCACAGACGAGGACAAGGCGCGTCCCGAGTACATGTTAGGCATTCAGTGCCATCACTGCATTGATGAGCACACGCCGGCGCAGAAAGAGCGTTTTGCGATGCGCCAACGGCAAATTGAATTGGCCACAGAGCGCGGTGAGCGCCATGTGGGTCTTAAGCAAGAGGCGCTGAAGCGCCGCCAAGCATTTATTCGTGAAGAGCGTGCGCGGAGAAAAGAAGAGCAGCGCCGTCTCGAGGCCCGCAAAGCCTCTTAGGGGTCAAGCGGCGCAATGACCGTCGCAACAAAGGCCTCGGCGCCTCGAGCCACATTTTCAGCCCAGTGATCTGCGGCATCATCATTGGCGTTATCTGAGATGTATTTGTAGCAGTGAAACTGCAATGCAAATACGCGCGCGACTTTCGCCAGCGCATAGGCCTCCATGTCGACGATGTCCGTCATCAATTCCGGCGGAGTCGTGACAAAATGATCCCCTGTCCCGCAAGAAACCCCTTGGCCACCCAAATCGATGTGTCCGGTGGTGTCAAATGGCGTGTGTCCCAAGTCAAAACCCAAGGGTCTGACGTCCATATCCCGTTGCACCAGGTGGTTGACGCGGACCAGTCCAGACACATCGGTACGGAGCGCACCTGCGGTGCCATAGTTGATCAGGTGCGTTGGGCGTGTTGCGAGCACCGCTTCAGTCGCAGCGATGGCGGCATTGACCTTTCCCACACCGGTGTAGAGGACATTCCAACCGGCGACCAGATGGCTTGGTAATTCATCTTCGAGTGCCACCACAATCAGGGTGTTGTGACGGGTGATGGCCTCAGTATGCATAGGTTTGTAAACTCCGCACTGGGGCCTGCAGTTTGTTTCGACCACCGAGCGCGGTCAGTTCAATCAACACCACAGTGCCGACGACAGTGGCGCCTGAATCGTTTAAGAGTGCTTCGGTGGCCGCGAGCGTCCCGCCGGTGGCCAAGAGATCATCGATCAGCACCACGCGCTTACCAGAGAGATTTCGATCCTTCTGCACCGCAAGCGTCGCTTCACCGTATTCAAGTTGGTAAGAGGCTTCGCGCACTTCACCAGGCAACTTGCCTTTTTTTCGAACCATGACGACGCCCAGCCCCATTTGCACCGCGACTGGCGTTGCAAATAAGAAGCCACGCGAATCGATGCCGACCAAGAGGTCCGGTTGCCAGTCCGCAATCTGCTCGGTGAGTAACTGACAGGTGGCGGTCAATCGGTCGGGTTGTTCGATGATCGGCGCAATGTCATAAAATAAAATGCCGGGTTTGGGGAAGTCCGGATAGGTGGTGATCCACGCAT
>JAGYIK010000084.1 GCA_018402605.1 Litorivicinus sp.
GTTTGGCCGACAGGGACGATACGCTCTTTACCACCTTTGCCCCGCACGCGTACTTCGCCATCCAAGAGCGTGAGGTCGGCGATGGTCAGACTGAGGGCTTCCGCGAGGCGGAGTCCTGAGGAGTACAGCAGTTCGTAGACTGCTTGATCCCGCACGGATTCTGGATTGCTTGGATCGATGGGGGTATCCAACAAGCGTGTCATCGACTCAGCACTGAGCGCATGCGGCAAATGCTTCGCTGTTTTGGGCGCACGAATATCCAAAGCTGGGTTGGATGTGAGTAAGCGTTTCTCGATGGCGTACTGGAACACGCCGCGTAAAGCGGAGAGTTTTCGAGCGATTGAACGGCCGTTGATCTGTTTTGCACTGAGTCCGCGGACCCAACCAATGACGGCGAGCGGGTCGATTACTTTGATCGGGGTCTCGGCACCAAAAAAATCCATCGCTTGCCTCAGGTCGCGACGATAGGCCTCCTGGGTTTTTTCCCGATGACGCTGCGTTTGACGGCTCTCTTGTATGTACTGTGAGACAAGGTCGCCGAAGTGCATGTCAGTCAGCCGGTTGCACCAAGCGCGGGAGGATCATCGCCAGCGCCTCACCAATGTGGTCGAGAAATAGCGTGTCTTGATTGGATTGGAAGTGCGTCGGATCGGGGTGGCCAAGTGCCAGTAAGCCATAGGTGTGGCCACGAATCAGCCCCAGTGTGGCGCAGCTTTCGACTTGCTTTATGGCGTCGCCAAATAACGTATGACGGCGTTCTTTGGTCAGACGTCCAATCCATGGCGCTTGGTCTGATATTGCGTGCGCGAGTGCACCGCCGTCTTCAAAGGCAGTGCGTTGAATTGGCGCGATCAACGGCAGGCTGTCTGGGACCTGAAATTGATCAGAGAGCAGGAGTCTCACCACGGGAATGTCAAAGCCTTGTGCGAGTTTTTCATCAAGGGCGACTGAGACGTCTTCGAGGTCTTGTGCGTCTAGTAATGCAAGCACCAGTGAACGGGTTCGCTCGAACAACACACTGTTAATTCGTGCTGTTTCGATCATGTGATCATTTTCCCGCTCAAGTGATGCCACCTGTTCGCGAAGTTTCCGAATTTGAAATTCGGCTAGAGAAATGGCAATACCGGCGTCGGTCGGGATCTTCAGCTGGCGAACCAACTCTGGGTGCTCGACAAAAAACTCAGGATGGTCGGTTAAAAATGTAACAACTTGATCGCTCTCAACGCTCACAACCGAAACTCCCCTTCAAAGACTGATTCTGCAGGCCCGGTCATGATCAAATCTTCGCCCATGCCGGCCCATTCAATCTGCAGGTTTCCGCCGCGGGTTGCAACTGTGACTTCGCGATCCACTCGGCCCAGCAGATGTGCATAGGCCACTGCCGCGCAGGCACCAGTGCCACAGGCCTGGGTCTCGCCAACACCGCGTTCAAATACACGTAAACGGACTGCTGTGCGCGATTCGATGTGTAGAAATCCGACATTGACCGACTCTGGAAACTGTGGGGCATTCTGGATGGCTTGGCCAATCTCAGCGACAGCGACGCTGTCGAGATCATCGACCAGCGTGACCGCGTGCGGATTGCCCATGCTGCACAGACCAAATAGGTGAACGCCTGTCGGTGTCGGGAGTTCAACCTCGCACTGCGCGTTTGGCATGGGAGGTCCCTGATACGGTAACGCTTCGGGTGCAAATTTAGGCACACCCATGTTGACGCGTACCAAACCGGCTTCGGTCAGTTCCAGCTGGATGAGCCCGCGCGCTGTATTGACCGTGATGATCGATTTAGTTGTGAGCTGTCGATCGGTGACAAACTTGGCAAAACAGCGCGCACCGTTGCCGCAGTGCTCAACCTCGCCACCATCGGAATTAAAAATCCGATAGTCAAAATCAGCATCCGGTCGGGATGGCGGTTCGATCAAGAGCATTTGATCAAAACCCACGCCGGTGTGGCGATCGGCTAATTTGACGATCTGTGCCGGACGCAGGCTGACATGCTGGCTGATCGCATCGATGACAACAAAATCATTGCTGAGGCCGTGCATTTTGGTGAATTGAATACGCATTATGAACCGACCTTGTGCTCAAGCGCCCAGAGACTCTCTAGCGACTCGCGTTCTCGAACAAGATGGACCTGATCGCCATCCACCAATACTTCAGCTGCTCTTGGGCGGGTGTTGTAATTGGATGCCATCACAAACCCATACGCTCCAGCGGATCGCACCGCAAGCAGGTCACCACTGGCGACGCGAAGTGCTCTGCCCTTACCCAGAAAATCACCCGATTCGCACACGGGGCCAACCACATCGAAGGTGGCTTCAACTTGGTCTTCATGGGGTGTCGTACTGACCGGAATGATCCGCTGCCATGCGCCGTAGAGGCTTGGTCGGATCAGATCATTCATGGCGCCATCAACGATTGCAAAATGACTCGATTGATTGGTCTTGGTCAGTAAGGCTTGTGTGACAAAAATCCCCGCGTTGGCGGCAATCGAACGGCCTGGTTCCAAAACCAGTGTCAGTGGTCGCCCTGCAAGACGTGCTTTAACTGCTGACAGGTACTCACTTGGATGCGGCGGGGTTTCATCTTGATACGGAACACCAAGGCCTCCACCCAAATCGATATGTTGCAGATGAATTCCTTCGTCAGCGAGCAGATCGATGAGCTCAAGGAGCTTATCGAGGGCTTCAAGCAGCGGCTCGATTTCGGTCAGTTGTGAGCCGATGTGACAATCGATTCCGACCGCTTTCAATCCAGGCAGATGCGCGACATGCCGGTAGGCATGCAGTGTTTCCTCATGGGCGATACCGAACTTATTTCCCTTGAGCCCAGTGGAAATGTAGGGGTGTGTTTTCGGATCCACATCCGGGTTGATCCGAAGCGAAACAGGCGCGACCACCCCGAGCTCTTCTGCGACTGCATTCAGCTGATCGAGTTCGGCCAGCGATTCCACATTGAAGCAGTGAATGCCAACCTCGAGCGCGCGACGCATCTCATGCGGTTGCTTTCCGACGCCGGAAAAAACGATCTTCTGCGGATCACCGCCTGCAACGAGCACGCGCTCAAGCTCACCCACCGAGACAATATCGAAGCCGGCACCTTCCCTTGCGAGGAGTTCGAGCACTGCCAAGTTTGAATTGGCTTTCATGCCGAAGCAGACCAAATGTGGCACATCAACGAGCGCATCCGCATACGCATGAAAGTGGCGTACAAGCGTCGCTTTCGAGTAAATATACAGCGGTGTTCCAAATTGCTTGGCGATTTCGGCAACAGCAACGTCCTCGGCGAAGAGGTCCGGGCCTCGGTACTCAAAATGGTCCATGATTACCGCCCGTCGACAGTTTTTTCCGGATTATCCGGAAGGAAGAGGCAGGCCCGTTTGTCCACCCAGCCGCCAAGCCACAGGGTTGTCGAGAGACGCCACAATTGCGAGTAATGTTTTCATGCGCGCAGTATAGCCGGATTTTGCGCGAAACCGGCTACACTGGAGGCAACAAGGAGGCCTCATGATTGCAAATATTCTCACCATTGCAGGTTCAGATTCAGGCGGTGGCGCGGGCATTCAAGCCGACCTCAAGGCAATCTCGGCCACCGGAGCCTATGGTTTGAGCGTGATCACTGCATTGACGGCGCAAAACACGGTGGGTGTGGATGCGATTTACCCGATCGCGATCGATTTCCTCAAGGCGCAGATGGAGACGGTCTCTCGCGATATTCGCATTGATGCAGTAAAGGTTGGGATGCTGGGCACCCCTGAGGTCACATTGGCGGTAGCTGCCTTCCTGAAAACCTTGGATTGCCCGATCGTGGTGGACCCGGTCATGGTGGCCAAAAGTGGCGACCGATTGTTGCATGCCGATGCGGTGGCGGCGATGCGTGAGCAACTGCTGCCACACGCCACCGTGATTACTCCGAACTTGCCTGAAGCCGCTGATTTGCTCGGCCAGCCTGAAGCGGTCTCTGAGTCCGAGATGATTGCGCAGGCGAGAGCGTTAATGGCTTTTGGCATCGGAGCGTGCGTACTGAAAGGTGGGCATTTAATGACACAGGATTCGCCAGACCTACTGATGACCGAGTCAGGCGAATTGTGGTTTCCTGGGCTTCGTATCGACACGGTGAATACGCATGGAACAGGATGCACGGTCTCCAGTGCGCTGGCATCCTATTTGGGTCAAGGCCTGTCGATTCCGACCGCATTTGAAAAAGCCAAAGGCTACATCCAAGGGGCGATTGCCGCCTCGGATCAGCTCTCTGTCGGTCATGGGCATGGCCCTGTGCATCATTTTTGGGACCTATGGGAGCGTCGATGAGCGGTTGGCCAAAGCCAAGCTTTCAGGCAACAGACTGGACATTGCATCATACGGAGCGCATGGCGTCTGGATTCTTCCAGTTGGATCAGCTCACGCTCAGTCATGCTGGATATGAGGTTGCATCCGTCGGCCCCATGTCGCGCGAGTTGTTTATTCGAGAGCCTGCCGTGGTTGTTATCCTTTTAGATCCACAGCGCGATGCATTGGTAATGGTTGAGCAGTTTCGTATCGGTGTGGCGATGTCGCCTCTTGATGACAGTCCTTGGCTGATGGAATGGGTGGCCGGGATTTGTGACCCAGGTGAGACGCCTATCGAGACTGCCCATCGTGAGGTATTTGAGGAAACAGGTGTGAGGCTCGATGGGGCGCCGCAACATCTCTTCACGTACTACCCGAGTCCCGGGGGCTCAAACGAATTGATTCATTTGTTTTATGCCTGTTGCGATGCAGATCAGATTCAAGACTATTGCAGTCAGGCAGGGGAGCATGAGGATATCAAGGTGCATGTGGTTGCGCTCGATGCGGCATTAGATGCGCTCATGACTGGACAGGTGAATAACGCTGCGACCATTATTGGCCTGCAATGGCTGGCGATGAACCG
>JAGYIK010000085.1 GCA_018402605.1 Litorivicinus sp.
CAGGTTTTTCCGCCCGGCGCTGCGCAGGCATCAAGAATCCGTTCGCCCTCAGTTGGTGTGAGTACCACCGATGCCCACTGACTGGATTCGTCCTGCACGCTAACCACGCCCTCCTCGAATCCTGGCAATTGATTGACTGGAAGTGGTGTGCTCAGCCGGACTGCATGCGGAGCTGAGCCAAGGGTTGCATCAATTCCAAGGGCAATGAGTTGCGCCAAATAGTCCTCGGCAGATGCTTTTTGTTGATTGATTCGAAGTGTCATTGGCGGGTGCACATTGTTTTCGACCAAAATATGCTCCCAGTGCTTGGGCCATGCCGTCTGGATGGCTTCAATCAACCAGGCTGGATGATTCCAAAGCGCTTCTTCTGTCCGACGCTCCATTTTGAGCTCCGATTTTTTTCGAATGAATTGACGAAGGACAGCATTGACGAGCCCGCGAGCCCATGGACGCCCCGCCACAACAACTACATCGACGTACTCAGAGACCACAGCGTGTTCTTTGCTACCCATCCAGCCGAGTTCGTAGATGCCACATCGAATGACAGCGCTCAGGATTTGGTCACGAGCTTTTAGGGGTTTTTCAAGCAGGACGTGCTCGATGGCCTCGACATGAAACCATTCTCGACACAGCCCATAACACAGCGCTTGTAGGTGTCTTCGATCTGAATCGTCGAGTGCCTTGCCGTGTTTTTTTAGCAGTGCATCCAAGTTGGATTGCTGATTCTGCAATGCGTAAATGATTTCGGCAGCGTGTGTGCGAACAGAGCGTTTCATGCAGGTTGCTTCGTCAGCACATGCGTGACGCTCCATGGCGCTTGCTTCAAGTGTTTCATCGCTTGGGCATCTACTCGTTTTCCGCCTGGCAACTGACATTCAAGGATTTGAAGTACACCGTCAGTCGCTGATACGAACACGCCACCCTCTGAATCTTGCCAAATCATGCCAGGTGCGCGCGTTGCAGCTGTGGTTTTGGCGACTCGATAAATCTTCAACCGCACATCGTTTGAAAAACAGTATGCTCCTGGAGCCGGGTTAAACGCGTGGATATGCCGCATCGCCCTCGGATGCGGTTGATGCCAATCGATGACCGCTTCCTCGGTGGAAATTTTGGACGCATATGTGACGCCTTCAGAGGGTTGTGGGGTCGCCTCAATCCGCCCGTGGTGAAGTTTCAGCAATGTCTCCACCAGTAACGGTGCGCCAAAATGCGCAAGTTCGTCATGTAGCTCAAGACAGCTTGTCTCGTCATTGATGGCGACGGTCCGTGATGAGAGCACCGCACCCGTGTCAAGCCCGCTATCCATTTGCATGATCGTGATGCCGGTTTCTGTATCACCGGCTTCGATCGCACGTTGCAAGGGTGCAGCGCCGCGCCACCGAGGCAGAATTGAGGCATGAACATTGAGGCAACCGAGGCGCGGAGCATCAAGAATGGCTGGCCTTAATATCTGCCCGTAGGCAACCACAATGAGCGCATCTAACTTTAACGCCTCAAAGGCCGAGATCTCGTGGTCTGTTTTCAATGTTTCGGGCTGTCGAACAGGGATATTGTGGGATAACGCACAGAGCTTGACGGCGCTGGCTGACAGCTTCCGTCCGCGACCGCTCGGTCTATCGGGCTGCGTGTAAACACACTCTACCTGAATCTCTGGTGATTGGATGAGGGCTTCAAGTGTGGGAACTGCAAATTCGGGGGTGCCCGCAAAGCCCACGCGCAACATTAACTACTTACCTCGACCCGTTTTTGTTTTGTGAGTTTGCTACGGATCCGAGAGCGCTTTAGGTTAGATAGGTGATCAACAAACAGTTTGCCATTCAAGTGGTCACATTCGTGTTGAATGCACACAGCGAACAGTCCTGTTGCTTCAAGTGTGTAGGGTTCACCATTTCGATCCAATGCGCTCAGCCGAATATGCTCGGGCCGCTTTACAACCTCGTAAAAACCGGGAACAGAAAGGCAACCTTCCTGCATTTCATCGATCTGTTTGGTCAAAATTTCATATTCCGGATTGATCATGACCAGAGGCTCATGTTCGTCATCTTGCAAGTCAATGACGACCACCCGCAAATGCACATCGATCTGGCTCGCGGCCAGCCGATACCCTTTGCGTCGTACATGGTTTCGAACATGTCGTCGACCGGCTGCCGAATCGAATCATCAACCACCGTGACCGGTTTGGCGATGGTACGAAGTCTGGTCTGGAAACTCTAGAATCTGACGTAATGCCATAGCTTTCCTCAGGAGCTTCAATTGATGCGCCAAATTGGCGCGATCTCGATCCATAGCCTATCTTTGCTGTGCTTTGTTTCAGCCGAATTCAGTTATGGATGCGCGTTGGACCGTTTTTACCGACTAAAAAGCCCGACCCCGTGCGTGACTGACTGCGTGCGAGCTGCGCAGTTGAGGCGAACCTGTCTTTGAGAATATCCCGTCTCCTCTACTCAGGGTGCTTCTATTACAGAGGTTTCTCCGGTCAGCCCTTGTTCCGATCGTCTTGGAGGGGACCGGCCACCTCCGATCCCGATCCGAGTCGGCCCGTGTTCAGGAAAATCGCGTCCGGATTTCAGCCTGGCTGTCGGTTTGGCAGTCACCCTTCGGGTTGGAATTTGGGGTACGCCCTGGAATGTCCTTCGGTGTCCGCGGTATTCCTGCGGATCGGCGCAATTTCATGTGTTACGAAGCGAGGACGGACGCATTTGGCCACGTTTATGATGTCGCGACAGTGAAATTGGTATTATGCGTGAATTTGGCGATTTGCAAAGACTGCCGCAATCATGAGGCGGGAGGGGTTGCTGGCGTTCCCACCGAGGGTGTATGGGGCCTTTCGGAGTCGTGCGGATCGCTTGGATGCGGTTGAGCGCATTCTCGATATTAAAAAACGCGCGCCGAGCAAAGGGCTGATTATCTTGATCTCCAGATTTTTCAGAACTCGCAGACTGGTATACCTGTCCGATCCACGATGAGGCAGTGTATGAGACCGGACGGCCCTCAACCTGGGTTGTACCGGTAACGGATGCGTGCCCACTCATCTTGACTGGGGGATACTCAAAGCCTTGCAGTACGCCAAGTGAAAATGCCCTTGCTTCGTCGATTGGTTGAGCAGGTTGGCCCAATCGTCTCAACATCGGCCAATCGGTCTGGGCGCCCTGCATGCCA
Source organism: Litorivicinus sp. (assembly GCA_018402605.1). Taxonomy (GTDB): domain Bacteria; phylum Pseudomonadota; class Gammaproteobacteria; order Pseudomonadales; family Litorivicinaceae; genus HIMB30. Next base: position 3,160 of record JAGYIK010000085.1, read on the forward strand.
GTTTCGCTGGCAAGTCATGTTGCAATTGGCACATCATCTCGATTTTGTCAGTCGGGCGCGAACGCAGGGATACCATAAACCGAGTACCATTCGAGACATGGAGTCGGGCGCTGTGCTCCGGTCGTAGCAGAGGAAACCTATGGATATTGGTGGCGTAAAGCAGTTTTTACTTGGGCTGCAAGACCGAATTTGCCAAGCCATCGAGTGCGAGGATGGGCGTCAAACATTCCAAGAAGAAGAATGGAGTCGAACCGAAGGTGGTGGCGGACGATCACGTGTCATGGCTGAGGGTGATGTCTTTGAAAAAGCGGGCGTGGGCTTTAGCCATGTCATGGGCGAGACACTGCCGCCGTCTGCAACTGCATCACGTCCGGAACTTGCTGGGCGGGCTTGGCAAGCGATGGGCGTCAGCCTCGTGATTCATCCAGAGAACCCCTATGTGCCCACCTCACACGCCAATGTGCGGTTTTTTGTTGCTGAGAAACCGGGTGAGGAGCCTGTTTGGTGGTTCGGTGGTGGCTTTGATTTGACACCTTTCTACCCGTTTGACGAGGATTGCCAGCACTTCCATCAGGTGGCGAAAGATGCATTGGACCCCTTCGGTTCTGAGTATTATGGGGAATTTAAAGCGCATTGTGACCGGTATTTCTATCTGCCGCATCGACAGGAGACCCGCGGTGTTGGCGGGCTCTTTTTCGATGACTTCAACGGTCTTGGTTTTGAGCAAAGTTTTGCGATGATGCAAGCGGTCGGGAACGCCTTTGTTCCTGCCTATCTGCCGATTGTTGAACGTCGTAAAGGTCTCACCTTCGGTATGCGCGAACGGGAGTTCCAACTGTATCGTCGAGGACGCTATGTCGAGTTTAATTTGGTCTACGATCGCGGCACGCTCTTTGGCCTGCAAAGTGGAGGCCGCACAGAGTCGATATTGATGTCGATGCCGCCCTTGGCGCGCTGGGAATACGGCTATGTGCCGGAATCCGGGACAGATGAGGAACGGCTTATGGACTACCTGGTACCGAGGGACTGGGTTTGAGTTATCACTTTGCAGTTTTTGGTGATCCGATCGCGCACTCGCTGTCACCGGAGATTCACCATCGTTTTGCCCAGCAAGTCGGACTGGATGTGCGATACGAGAAGCGACAGGTTTCGGCTGCCAATTTCGCGGCAGTAGTGACTGAGTTTTTTGCAGAAGGAGGCCATGGACTGAATGTGACTGTGCCACATAAGCTCGCTGCGTTTCAGCTTTGCAATGTCACTTCAGAGGCGGCATCGGTCGCCGAAGCCTGCAATACGCTCATGCCAACGCCTGATGGTCTGTTTGGTCATAATACCGACGGTCTTGGACTTCTCGATGATTTAGATCGACTGGGGTGGTCTCCTGAAGGGTTGAGAATTTTGATTTTGGGCGCTGGTGGGGCCATTGCAGGATGCTTAGGTCCGCTGCTGTCCCGTCGGCCTGACGAGGTCGTCATTGCAAATCGATCGATTGAAAAGGCCGCTCGACTTGCGGATCGTGCTGGACGCAATGTGACAGCCATCGATTTATCGGGCCTTGACCGCCAGGGCCGACCGTTTGATTTGGTGATTAATGGCATCTCGGCAGGTTTGTCAGGGAGCGCAGGTGTCGCGTTAACGGATCGTATTTTAAACGCAGAAGGTGCCTGCTATGACCTCGTTTATGGTGCACAGGAGACGCCATTTCTGAAAATGTGTCGTTCAT
>JAGYIK010000086.1 GCA_018402605.1 Litorivicinus sp.
CACTTAATTAGATAAAGAAGACAACGAACAGCTGTGAATCTGGCTACTCAGATTGATTCGAGAAATGCATCAATCCCGGCCAGCAACGATTCAACCTCTAGATCACCAACATCCAAGTGCGTGATCATGCGAATCTTTTGTATTCCCACAGCCATAACGTGAACATTCCTGACGGCTAAAAATGCTTTGAGTTCTGAGGCGGTAATTCCGAATTGAGGATTAATTTCGGCCAGCACGATATTAGTGTCGGCTGGATATACCTGATAGAACAATTCGCAGCCCCTTAATACCGCTTCAATACGTTTCGCTCGCGCATGATCCTCTGCCAGTCGATCTACATGATGATCCAACGCATACAAACACATCGCGGTCAGTACTCCGGTCTGGCGCATGGCTCCCCCGAACATCCGCTTGAAATGCCATGCGTGCTGAATAAACTCTCGGGATCCTGCCAACACAGCACCCACCGGGCAACCCAGTCCTTTCGTGAAGGCGAGCCAGGCACTGTCATGATAATTGGCATAGGTGGCAAGGTCGATTCCGGTGGCAACAGAGGCATTTAGCGCTCGTGCTCCGTCCATGTGCACGGAAAGCCCCAAGTCTTGCGCTGTTTTTGCCACATCTTCCAATTGTTCTGCGGGCCAAACGGCGCCCCCACCCAAGTTCGACGTCTGTTCAGTCACTACGAGTCGCGTGCGTGGAGCAAATGATGATGGGCGACGATATAGCTGTGATACATCAGCGCCTACAAATAGACCTCGTTCGCAGTCAATTACCGACACCATAGCGCCCGAGAGTTTTGCTAGCCCACCGGCCTCGGCGAACACAATATGGCTCTCACGAGAGCAAATGATTTCATCGCCTGGTTGGGTATGAACTGCAATCGCAATTTGATTACACATACTCCCGGATGGCAGAAACATAGCTGACTCCATCCCAAAAAGATCGGCAACGCGCTCACACAGGGCATTGGTGGTCGGACAAGCACCATGGCGTTCGTCACCTGTTTTCACGCCGATCACGCTTTTCAGCATGTCGTTGGTGGGCAGAGTTTGAGTATCCGAGTAAAAATCGGCCACCGGAGTCTGAGAAACGCTCAAGTTAGGACGCTCCTAGTCTCTTCATCACGGCTTGCGCACAGGCCAAATCTTGAAGTCCCACACCTGTGCCATCAAACACTGTGATCTGATCACTTCCCGTTCGACCCGTCGCCGTACCTTGGAGGATCGAACCAATCGTAAGAATCTCCGAGTCAGAAGCCAGATGCTGGAATTCCCCTATGGTTCGAGACTGAGCGATTTCATCGGTAAAGCGTTTCGCTCGCTGACAAAGAGCCGGATCGAGCTCTTGTTTTCCCTTGGTATCAGTCCCCATCGCAGCAATATGAGTCCCGGAATTCACCCAATCACTGGGAAACAAGGCTTTCATACAGGAGGTTATGGTGATGATTACCTGAGATTCTCGGACCACATCTTCGAGATTGGCCTCGCTGCAAGCCACCCCGAAGGTTTCAGCCAGAGCTCGGTGCTTGGAAAGATCACGGCTAGATCGGTTCCAAATCTTGACTTGTTCAAATGATCTCACACGGAGTGCAGCCTCTAGTTGGTATAACGACTGATGCCCCGTGCCGACTAAACCCAAAGTTGTTGAATCAGACATCGCCAGGCGATCAATCGAGACAGCAGACGCCGCCGCAGTCCGCAACGCAGTAATGGTGTTGCCGGCTAATAGCGCATTGCACTGGCCTGTCTCTGGATCAAACAAAAAAATAGATGATTGATGATTAGCAACTCCCTTGTCAGCGTTTTGAGGCCAGTATCCCCCTGCTTTCAGCCCAAGCGCGCCAGAGACCGGGTCAAACCCAGACTTAAACCCATACAAAGCACCCCGAAATCCCAGTGATTCTCGGACCACCGGGAAATTCCATGCTTGGGTTTCCATGCTCTTAAATACATCCTGAACAGCAAAAAATGCAATTTCCGAATCCAAATTCTCACTAATTTGCTCTTCAGTGATGACCTGCATGGTGTCCCTTCTCTCCGTTTGAGTGGTTTAACGATTAATACGCTTTACCACGCGCTGAAACCGGCCAAACTACTTCCACGACACCTTTGCGCACCCCGACATACCAGTCGTGTACATTACAGGTCGGGTCACAGTGCCCGGGGACTAAACGGAGTTTGTCGTTGACCTTGAGCACTCCGCGGGTGTCCTCGATCACTCCATGTTCATCCGAGCACTTCACATATTTCACATCGTTACGACCAAAAATCACCGGGAGGCCACTATCGACCGACTGCGCTTTCAAGCCGGCATCACAAATCGCTTTGTCCGCTTTCGCGTGGCTCATCACAGAGGTCAAAATAAACAAAGCATTCTCCCACTCGCCCTGATCAATCCGCTTACCTTTATCATCCAGAATCCGACCGTAGTCGGCGTCCATGAAGGCATAAGAACCACATTGAAGCTCGTTGTATACCCCAGACGCCCCTTCAAAATAGTAAGAACCGGTCCCGCCGCCGCCGACGATGTCGCAGGTCAGATGATGTTCAGCAAGCGCATCGACTGCGTCCCTTACCATCGCAATTGCGCCTTGGATCTTCGCTTGACGCTCTGAATACAGATCCAAGTGTTGCATGGCGCCGTGATAGGCTTGAATACCTGCGAATTTCAGACTATCAGCACGATCAATCGCAATCGCTATCTCAACCACTGCCTGCGTAGTCGTGACCCCACATCGGCCCGCTCCGCAGTCAATTTCTACCAAGCACTCGATCTGAGTTCCTGCTTCAGTCGCCGCTGCTGACAATTCAGCAACGTTTGCCAAGTCATCAACACAAACAATGGTACGTGCCCCTAACATTGGAATCCGTGCTAATCGTGCTAATTTGGCTGGATCACGGACCTGGTTTGAAACCAGTACGTCTTTAATGCCTCCGCGCGCAAAGACTTCTGCTTCACTCACCTTCTGGCAACAGACGCCGCAGGATCCACCCAGCTTCTCTTGAAGCAAGGCAACATCCACTGATTTGTGCATCTTGCCGTGGACCCGGTGGCGCATCCCATTAGCTTTTGCAAAGTCACCCATTTTTTTGATGTTGCGCTCAAGCGCATCGAGGTCAACTACAAGACACGGTGTTTGCACTTCACTCTCGCGCATACCCACTCGAGCCGGAATATCATACCCAACCTCTAAATCGTTCCAGTTCACTGCACTGTTCATCATCTTTCTCACTTCATCCAAGGTAATCGATCTAAGTCGACATTTCCGCCGGTCACAATGACTCCAACCCGTCGACCGCGGAACACGTCTTGATTCTTTAAAATAACTGCTAAAGGCACAGCACAACTGGGCTCCATCACAATCTTTAAACGCTGCCATGTGAGTTTCATGGCATCAATGATCTCTTCTTCTGAGGCCGTTAAAACGTCTGCAACATAGTGCGAGACAAAGTGCCAAGTATTTTCTTTCAACGGCACCTTCAAGCCGTCAGCAATAGTCACGGGCGCATCATCAGCGATGATGTGACCCGCTCGAAAGGATCGAGCCGCATCATCAGCCTGCATCGGCTCTGCTGCGAAGATCTCAATCTTTGGCGCGAGATGGCTGACTGTTAAACACGTTCCCGAAATCATGCCACCTCCGCCAATTGGCGCGACGATACAATCCAGTCCGTCCACAGACTCAAGCATTTCCGCCGAACAAGTCGCCTGGCCCGCAATCACTCGAGGATCGTTATATGGATGCACAAATTCAGCCCCTGTTTGGCTTTGAATTTCAGCAAATACCGCTTCTCGACTACTGGTCGAGGGCTCACACTCCGTGATCAATCCACCATAGCCTCGAACAGCATCTTTTTTCGCCTGAGGTGCAGTCCGTGGCATCACCACATGACATGGAATTCCCCGACGACCAGCTGCATAGGACAAACTTAAGGCGTGATTTCCGGATGAGTGCGTTGCCACGCCAAGTGCCGCATCCACATCAGTTAGCCCAAATACCGCATTGCAGGCACCGCGGACTTTAAATGCACCGGCTTTTTGAAAGTTTTCACACTTAAAAAAGAGTTCCGCCCCAATCCGCTCGTTTAGATAGCTTGAAGTTAAAATCGGTGTGTTATGGATGTAGGGTGCAATGCGCTTTTGAGCATGCAACATATGATCAATGGTGAGATCAGCAGCTCCCACCACCTGTTCCATCCCAACACATTTTACAGGGCTGAATTGGTCTTCAATCGACGCATTCATCAGGCGGCGTCCTCGCAGGTGGCTGCTGTGATCGAAAGCTGCATTGCGTCAACATTGAATGCAGAGCGATACCATTCTTGGGCAGCCACGACACCACTTCCGATAACAATCGGATAGTCCAAATCCTTCATCGCCATCTCTATCACAGCAAGCCCGCTAATTACCTGCGCTTCAGACAGCATCCCAAGGTGGCCGATCCGAAAAGCGTGGCCAGCCAGCTTGCCTAGGCCCGCGCCGAAAGACACGCCATATCTCGAATAGGCATGTTCGACCAGCCGGGCTGCATCAAAGCCCTCGGGAACCATGATAGTTGTGACCGTATCAGAGGCGTACTGTAGGTCGTTACAACACAGATCGAGATTCCACGCTCCAACCGCACGTCGCACTCCCCCCGCAATATTGGAGTGCCGGCTGAATACTGCTTCTAGCCCCTCAGTTAACAACAGGTCAATTGAATGTTGTAAGCCCGTCAGGAGTTGCATTGGAGGAGTGTAGGGGAAGCCACCTTGATGGGTCATTTGCTCCATTTGTTTGAAATCAAAAA
>JAGYIK010000087.1 GCA_018402605.1 Litorivicinus sp.
ATGCGACCGAGGCTGGCCTACATCGTCGCTGGATGCCACTTGTTTATGCTCTTTCGGTTAATGAGCTGATTATTGCGGCAGCGCATTAATCTCCGGGACGACAAGGGCTGGATCAACGGATGCGCCATTGAGAATGACTCCAAAATGCAAGTGCGCCCCCGTGACTCGGCCGGTTGCGCCGACGGTGCCGATCACTTCTCCCTGCTTGACGGATTGGCCTTCAGTCACTTGAATTTGGTCCATGTGGTTGTACATGGTCTTTAGACCCTCGCCATGATCGATGACGACCAGTCTTCCGTTGAAGAAAAAGTCCCCAACAAGGACCACTTCGCCGTGCCCCGCAGCCTTCAGTGGAGTTCCTTTGGGAGCCGCAATATCCGTCCCTGAGTGTGGACGTCGGGGTTGATCGTTAAAGAATCGGCGCTTTCCAAACGGACTGGAAATGGGTCCTTCCACGGGCAGGATTAAATCGATTTGCTCGATCCGCCCTTGGAAAGGATCGAGAGCTTCCCGTTGTCGGCTGGCCTCAGATTTGATGCGCTCTAAATCTATAGGATTGGGGTTCACTTGACGCTTGTTCTCGAGGTAAATCCGCTGTTCGAGATATCGCTTGCCAGTCACCTCGAACTCAATTGGACCCGCCTGGGTCTCGAGTACGTGGGTTCCGGGCGTGAGAGAAAGCGCCAATCCGACGACGGCAAACTCTTGATTGTCTTGCGTGATGGTCAGAACCCGCCGGTTTTGGAAGCTCGGCTGACTGTTTTGATCGATCGGGATTACTGCGACTCCGCCGGGTACTCGCGAATCATTAATGGCATGTGCAAATGGGATACATAACGCAATAAATGTACAAAAAAGGCGACGCATCAGGGCTCCTGTTGAATCTGTGTGATTGTTGCGCCGAGCCGGCCATCTCTGAGACGAATCTCAATCTCAGCGTGTTGCTCCACATCTGTGATTGAGCCAATTGTCCGATCGCTCGATCCATCCGTTTTTAACAGAATGCCATAGCCGCGGCCAAGCGTCGCGAGCGGGCTTAAGACATCCAGTTGACTTGCAAGCGCATGCAGTTTGGTGCGCTGCGCCTCGAGGTGACGACTCATTCGGTCCTTGAGTTGCTCGGTAAGATGGACAAGATCTGCACGTTTGATGGCGATGTACTCGGTCGGTGGTAGCAATCGCGATTGCAGCTGGGTCAGCCGATCTCGATGGTTACGGCATTGTGTATCCATCTGTTGGCTGAGTCGCTGGATCGTTATTTCGAGCCGTTGCTCAGTCAGTGCGATCTGCGTTTGTGCCCGCGATACCAGTCGCCCTGACAAACTGCTGAGTCGATTGGCGATATCGATTCGATCGGGTGACACGAGTTCAGCCGCTTGCGAGGGCGTTGCGGCACGAATGTCTGCTACAAGATCCGTGAGGCCAGTATCGGTCTCGTGACCTACTGCAGACACAATCGGAATGGGAGAGGCCGCGATGGCACGACACAACGACTCGTCATTGAAGGCACTGAAGTCCTCGCTGGCACCGCCCCCGCGACCGATGATGAGGACATCACAATATCGCTCTCCAATCGCGCGAGCGAGTGCTGCGTTTAATTCAGAAATTGCTGCATCCCCTTGGACCGCAGCCGAGTAGAGGCGAATCTCAGCGATTGGCCAGCGACGCTTGAGTACCGTCAACATGTCTTGGATCACAGCACCTTTAGCTGAGGTAATGAGTCCGATCGATCTGGGCATGGTCGGAAGGGGGCGTTTCCGGTTGGGATCTGTGAGTCCCTCGGCGATCAGCTTGGCGCGGAGTGCATCCAATTTCGCTTTTTGATCCCCAAGTCCTGCTTCGGCCATGGACTTCACAATGAGTTGCAGTTTCCCATTTGGCGGATAGAAGTTGATTTCACAGGTCGTACGGACTTGCAGTCCATCCCGAGCAACAAGTCGAACGGCGCGATTATTGCCCTTAAACATCACCGCGCTGAGGGTGGCCTGCCCATCGGTGAGGGAGAAATACCAATGCCCTGATGGATAGGCTTTGAAATTTGAAATTTCCGCATCCAGCGTCACGGTTGAGGGAAAAGCGGACTGCAGTGTTTCGGTCAAGAGACTGGCGAGTGTCGACACCGTCAACGCATGTTCTGTGTTTGTCACTTGTTCGGACACCCCTTTACTCCTTAAACTACGTGATTACCCGCCGCCCTCAAGGATTGCATCATGTTACGGATCTCCGAAGACGCCCTGACTTTCGACGATGTCCTGCTGGTTCCAGGTTACTCGAATGTCATCCCAGCGAATGTCAGTTTGGCCACGAAAATCACCCGCAACATCGAGCTTAACATGCCACTTTTGGCTGCGGCGATGGATACCGTGACCGAATCGGCGTTGGCGATTGCGATGGCGCAGGAAGGTGGACTCGGAATCTTGCATAAAAATATGACCATCGAGCGTCAGGCCGAGGAAGTGCGCAAGGTAAAGAAGTTTGAGACAGGGATTATTCAGGATCCTGTGACCTGCTCACCTGGTATCACTGTGCGTGATTTGCTGGTGATCACTCGAAAGCACAACATCAGTGGCGTACCCGTCGTTGAAGGGGACAATTTGGTCGGGATTGTGACCGGTCGTGATATTCGGTTCGTGCCAGATCTTGATATCCGGGTGAAGGATGTGATGACGCCCAAAGAACGCCTTGTCACGGTTCTCGAAGGTGCTCCACATCACGAAATCCAAACGAAGTTACACGCGCATCGGATCGAGAAAGTATTGGTGGTCGATAAGGATTTTCGTCTGAAAGGATTGGTGACCGTCAAAGACATCATGAAAGCTGAAAGTCATCCGCTGGCTGCCAAAGATGCGGCCAAACGATTATTAGCCGCTGCAGCCGTGGGTACAGGGGCTGAGGGTGAGGCGCGTGTCGAGGCGCTTGTGAACGCGGGCGTGGATATCTTGGTTGTGGATACAGCGCACGGTCATTCTCAAGGGGTATTGGACCGCGTGGCCTGGATCAAGCAGACATTTCCGCGGGTTGAGGTGATTGGCGGCAACATTGCAACTGGCGAGGCTGCCAAAGCGCTCGTTGCTGCCGGCGCAGATGCAGTCAAGGTTGGGATTGGGCCCGGTTCAATTTGTACGACACGCATCGTGGCAGGTGTCGGTGTTCCTCAGGTCTCAGCGATTGCAAACGTCTCTTCCTCGCTTCTTGGCTCAGGTGTTCCCGTCATTGCTGATGGCGGTATTCGGTACTCCGGTGATATTGCCAAGGCGATTGCTGCAGGTGCATCCACTGTGATGGTGGGCTCGTTGCTGGCTGGAACAGATGAGGCCCCCGGAGAGGTGGAGCTGTACCAGGGCCGTGCCTATAAATCGTACCGTGGCATGGGCTCGATGGGCGCGATGGCGCAGCGCGAGGGATCATCGGATCGTTACTTTCAAGATGCGAGTGCGGGGGCAGAAAAGTTGGTGCCTGAGGGTGTCGAGGGTCGGGTTCCCTGCAAAGGTCCCTTATCGGGGATCGTGCATCAAATGATGGGTGGACTGCGGGCGGCCATGGGCTATACCGGTTGCGCGACCATCGAAGAGATGCGCAATAAACCCAGTTTCGTGCGGATTTCTGGAGCAGGGGTCAAAGAGTCGCACGTGCACGACGTCTCAATTACCAAGGAAGCACCGAACTATCGGGTGAAATGATGGATATTCATGCCGATCGGCTACTGATCTTAGATTTTGGTTCCCAATACACACAACTGATTGCCAGGCGTGTGCGTGAGCATGGCGTGTATTCTGAAATCTTGCCCTGTGATGTTGATCCAGCTCGGATTGTCGATTTTCAGCCGAAAGGCGTGATCCTCTCCGGTGGACCTGAATCGGCGACCGCATTGACGGGTTGGAAGATTCCAAAAGAAGTCTACGGATTAGAGGTGCCCATTTTAGGCATCTGCTACGGCATGCAAGCGTTGGCGCAGGAGCTCGGTGGACGCGTGGAATCGAGTGATTTGCGTGAGTTTGGCCATGCGGATCTGACCATTGAAAACGATCAAGGCCTATTTGCAGGTCTTTCAGAGACTGGCACGTTGTCGGTATGGATGAGTCATGGTGATAGGGTGGTCTCACTGCCCGAAGGCTTTGCAGTCATTGGCTCCAGTGCGCATGCGCCGATTGCGGCCATGGCCGATGACAGTCGTAAAATCTACGGTCTGCAATTCCATCCTGAGGTGACCCACTCTGAGGGTGGGTCCGAGATGCTGGCGCGTTTTGCTCACCAAATCTGCGGCTGCGGTCGTACATGGACGCCGGAAAACATCATTGAGGATGCGATCACCCAAGTCCGCGCGCAAGTGGGTGATGGTCAGGTTTTGCTTGGCTTATCAGGGGGAGTGGATTCGTCGGTTGTGGCGGCCTTGCTCCACAAAGCCATTGGCGATCAATTGGTCTGTGTGTTCGTCGATAACGGACTGCTCCGCTTAAATGAAGGCGCTCAGGTGATGGAAACCTTCGCTCGAAACCTTGGGGTTCGTGTGATTCGCGCCAATGCAGAAGAGCGCTTTTTAACCGCTCTGAAGGGCCAGGCAGATCCCGAGTTGAAACGAAAGATTATCGGTCGAACTTTCATTGAGGTGTTCGAGGAAGAAGCGTCCAAGCTGACGGACGTTCGCTTCCTTGCTCAAGGCACGATCTACCCAGATGTTATCGAATCCGCTGGTGCCGCCTCAGGCAAGGCTCATGTAATCAAGAGTCATCACAATGTGGGTGGTTTACCAGAGGACATGCGCATGGAGCTCGTTGA
>JAGYIK010000088.1 GCA_018402605.1 Litorivicinus sp.
TTGACCCAACCACGCCAGCACGGTTACCGAGAACGGGGCGCGTGGTCGCTGAGGCGCAAGATTTGCAGCCTCCATCTGTGACGCCGAGAGAGGATCGCTCGGACAACCGTGATCAAGATGCGGGCCTTCGGGTGCTGTCAGAAACGGTGACCGGTGCGGTGCGCGAGCGTGAGCAGCTTGGTGCGCCGGGCCGCCTGCAAATGCGCTTCACCGGAGAGTCCTGGGTCGAGGTGCGCGATGCACAGGGGCGCTTGATTCTTGCCGATCTCATGCGGGCAGATCGTGATGTGTCACTGGACACCTGGGGTCCGATTGAGGTTTTAGTGGGTGCAGTAGATGCGAGTACCATTGTATTTAATGGCGAAACGCTTGATCTATCCAATCGGGCTTTTCAAAATGTTGCGCGTGTAACCCTCGGAGCTGTGCGCAATTGATAGAATCCCCGATCGTTCGTCGGCGATCCCGGCAAATATCCGTCGGTTCAGTGAAGGTCGGCGGGGATGCACCGATTTCAGTGCAATCGATGACCAACACAGAGACCACCGATGTTGAGGCCACGGTACGACAAGTCCGTGCGTTAGCAGATGCGGGCGCCGATATCGTTCGCGTGTCCGTGCCCACATTGGAGGCCGCAGATGCCTTTGGGGCGATTCGTGCGCAAGTCGAGACGCCGTTGGTTGCGGATATCCATTTTGATCACAAGATCGCCCTGAAGGTGATCGAGCTCGGTGTGGATTGTTTGCGGATCAACCCCGGCAATATTGGCCGGGAAGATCGTGTTCGCGCTGTCGTCTCGGCATGTCGCGATCGCGGTGTGCCGATCCGGATTGGTGTCAATGCAGGGTCTCTCGAGAAGGACCTGCAGAAGAAATATGGTGAGCCCACCCCAGCAGCATTGGTCGAATCTGCGATGCGTCATATCGATATTCTGGATCGTCTTGATTTTCAAGAATTTAAAGTCAGCCTCAAAGCCAGCGAAATATTCATGACAGTCGCGGCTTATCGTCTCATCGCGAATCAGATCGAGCAGCCACTGCATCTCGGTATCACTGAGGCGGGTGGGCTTCGAAGCGGCACAGTCAAAACTGCAGCTGGTCTGGGTATGCTGTTAATGGATGGTATCGGGGACACGCTGAGAGTCTCACTTGCTGCAGACCCAGTGGAAGAGGTCAAGGTTGGATTTGATCTCTTGCGTGCGCTTAGGCTTCGATCTCGGGGAATCAATTTTATTGCTTGCCCCAGTTGCTCGCGGCAAACCTTTGATGTGATTGGTACCATGAACCAACTCGAAGCTCGCCTTGAAGATGTGAAAACAGCCCTCAACGTAGCCGTGATTGGGTGTGTTGTAAACGGTCCAGGTGAGGCTCGCGAGGCCGATTTGGGGTTCACAGGTGGTAATCCTGAGAGTCTAGCTTTGTTTATTGATGGAAAGCCGGCGGCGCGCCTTCCGGGCACTGATTTTATTGATGAACTCGAATCGATGATTCGAAAAAAAGCTGACGAGAAAGAGCACGAGCGCGCGCAGTTGATCGCGGCCTCGACGGAAATACGTTAATGACCATTCAGTCTATCCGCGGTATGCCGGATATTTTGCCCGAGCAGGCGGGAGCGTGGCTTTATCTCGAAAAAGCTGTTGCACGTCTTTTCGCATCGTACGGTTTGACTCAAATACGCACCCCCATCGTTGAGGAAACACGATTATTCGCGCGCGCTGTTGGTGATGTGACCGATATCGTCGAGAAAGAAATGTACAGCTTCGAAGACCGCTCGGGTGAGAGCTTGACGCTTCGGCCGGAGTTGACAGCGGGTGTGGTGCGGGCTGCGATTGAACACGGTTTACTGCACAACCAAACGCAACGACTCTGGTATCAAGGACCCGCGTTTCGCTATGAGCGGCCACAAAAGGGCCGGTATCGACAATTTCATCAGATCGGGGTGGAGTGTTTTGGGTTTCCCGATGCGGCGATGGATGCGGAGCTCATCGAGCTGACAGACGCACTCTGGTCTGAACTTGGGATCCGCGAGCATGTGAGTTTGCAGCTCAACACCATCGGCTCGCCAGAGGCGCGTGCGCGTTATCGCGAGGCATTGGTGACATACCTTACCGCACACTTCGAGCTGCTCGATGCGGACAGTCAATCGCGGTTGCAGCGGAACCCTTTACGGATTTTAGACTCTAAAGACCAGGGAACGCAGGAGGTTCTTGAGGGCGCGCCAAGTCTCGAGAGTTATCTCACGGATGACGATCGTGCGCATTTTGGCCGCCTCACAGCGCACCTCGATGCGGCAGGTGTGTCGTATGTTTTGAATCCAAGGCTTGTTCGCGGGCTGGATTATTATGGCCGAACCGTGTTCGAGTGGGTAACGGACGAACTGGGTGCACAGGGCACAATCTGCGGTGGTGGGCGTTATGATGGGCTGGTTGCGCATTTAGGCGGAAAACCGACTCCAGGGGTCGGGTTTGCCCTTGGGGTGGAGCGCGTGGTCTTGTTAATGCAGACCCTGGCGGTGATACCCGATACAGTGACGAGCCAAGCGGATGTGTATCTGATGGCGCAAGTCCCCGTTGCGGAGAGTGCGATCCGCAGTCTCGCGCGGAAGTTGCGTGAAGCCTGTCCTGAACTGCGTGTCATGACCCATATCGGCGAGGGCAGTCTGAAAAGCCAGCTGAAAAAGGCGGATAAATGCGGCGCGCGCGTGGGACTGATTGTTGGTGAGAGTGAGCTTGAGAACGGGACGGTCGTTTTTAAGCCGTTGCGCGGTGGTGATCAGGAAATTTTGTCGCAGGATGACACTCTGCGACGTTTACAGCGAGGTTAAGGGTTAGGCATGGATTATTTGCGATCCGATGAGGAGCAAGCGGAAGCGCTGAAGAGTTGGTTAAAGAAAAATGGTCCAGGTCTTTTGGTCGCTGGGATTGTCGGGATTGGCTCTGTGCTCGGGTATCAGAAGTGGCAAGATGTGTCTGCACAGCAACTCGCCGATGCGGCATCGCGCTACCAGCAGTTGATCGAATTGTCCGCAAATGATTTTCAGGATCCGGACCAATCTGCGGTCTATGACTCGGTGCTGGCTCTTGCCGAAGGTTTGCAACAAAGCCATGCGGGAACACAGTACGCCGCCTTGAGCGCGGCGATCTTAGCCGCTCAGGCAGTCGAAAAAGGGGACTACGATCTGGCCGTCAGTCAGCTGACTTACGCTGAGGCTAATGTGGATACCCCCGAATTGAAGGCCGTCATGGCACTTCGGTTAGCGCGTTTGGAGCTTGAACTTGAGCAAACCGAATCCGCTTTGCAACGGGTCAGAGCGATTACGGACCCAAGTGTTGCCGCCTCGGCAGCCGAGCTCGAAGGTGATATTTTGACTGCCGCGGGCGAGTTGCGTGAAGCGAGAGCAGCTCTAGAGCAGGCCCGTGCGTTGCTCCGTGCGAGCGGCTTGAATACAGCAGTCGTCGATTTGAAGTTATCTGCTTTACCCAAGGATTCTTGATGCGTTTCGTTGTAATGCTATTTGCGATGAGCTTTTTGGTTGCATGCTCAAATGCGCCAGAAAAACCGAAGCCGACTAAATTGGAGCGGATTACGCCGGTCATCGAACTGACCCGTGTTGCATCCAAGTCGCTCGGGGGTCGGGATGTCACAGGATTGCGTCCGCGTATTTCAGAATCGGGAGTCGCGGTGGCCTCTGCCAACGGTGAAGTCAGTTTGTTGGATGCCTCACGGCTTGACACGATATGGTCGGAGGATCTCGACCGGGATATCGTCGGCGGGATTGGTATGAATGCGCGTACGCTCTACGTGACGACGGCTGACGGCGCATTGATTGCGCTGTCTATTGCTGATGGCTCAGTGGTGTTCGAGATTCAGCTACCGAGTGTGTCGACAACATCGCCAGAGGCGGATGCTGAACATGTGTATGTGAAGACTCAGATTGGTCGGCTGTTGGCATTTGATGCAACAACGGGTGAGCCCAAGTGGGTCGAAGAGACGCAAGAGGCCGGCATCGGTATCCGTGGTAGTTCGCCGATGACCCTGGTGGATGGCGCGCTCTTTGTGCTCTGGGAATCCGGTCGATTGGTGACATACCAAGCCAGTACAGGTCGCATTATTTGGGAGCGCCAAGTCGCAGTTTCCCGTGGTCGGAGCCCGCTTGAGCGAATCGTCGACTCGAAGGGTGCTCCGTCGGTGCAAAATAATCTGGTTGCAACGGCAACCCGTAACGCGCAGGTGACTGTGCTCGATGCGCGGTCTGGGCAAACGGTCTGGAGTCAGGATGCGGATGCCTATTCCGGGGCACTGTTGGCATTCAACTTGGTCACGGTGATTGAGACGGATGGCACTGTGGTTGCTTTCAGTGCGCAAACCGGTGAGTCGGTTTGGAGCAACACAGATTTGCGTTATCGCGAGCTGAGTGCACCGGCAGTGTTTGCGAATGCAGTCGCAGTGGTCGATTTGGAGGGCGAATTGCATTTGCTTGATCCGAAGGACGGGCGGGTCGTTGGGCGAATTGATACCGGCTCTGCAAAAGGGCTGGTCGCGCCGGTGGCATTTCCAGATGGTCTGTTGGTGCAGTTATCAGATGGACGCCTTACGCTGGTCGGCGTGCAACGTTGAAGGCTCCCGTTATCGCCCTTGTGGGGCGTCCAAATGTTGGAAAGTCGACGCTGTTTAATCGTTTGACGCGAACACGCGATGCCTTGGTCGCGGATTTTGCCGGACTCACCCGCGATCGAAAATACGGTCG
>JAGYIK010000089.1 GCA_018402605.1 Litorivicinus sp.
TGGGCATTCCTGCCCGTTTTGTGCAAAAAGACCGTGCAGACCCTGAATTTGAGGTGGAGCGGCGTCGGCGAGATATGCATGAGAAAGCAGGCTTTGATCTGTATGCACTCGGGGACGATATGCCAGATCCAATCGCGCGATCGATCCATGCAATTCTCGATCAGTTGCATCGTGTTGATGCCAAGATGCAGGTGATGGGAGAGCATTTGTGCGAAGTTAACCCCAAATATTGTGATGAGGATCTTCCGTCTCTTGATGAGAAGGCGCTGATGGGTGATTTGGAGATCTCGGCGGATACCGGAGCGCCAAAGTCGTGAAATCGTGGTATTTCGATCACGCATCGACGACCCCTGTAGACCCCCGTGTTGCCGCTCGGATGTCTGAGTGCCTCACTATGGATGGTCATTTCGGGAACCCCGCATCGACGACGCACGGCTTTGGGTGGCTTGCTTCAGAAGATGTCGAGTGGGCGCGTGAGACAGTGGCATCAACCATTGGAGCCGATCCACGTGACGTCGTCTTTACCAGCGGTGCCACCGAATCAAATAATCTTGCAATCCGCGGTGCGTTCGCCGCACTGGCTGCTGAGACCGGTCGAACACGTGTGATTACACTCGCGACAGAGCATAAAGCCGTATTGGATACCTGTGCGCATCTACCACCTGAGGCAGACGTTGTGGTTTTGCAACCCACATCAGACGGACTTGTCGATTGGGATGCCTTGTCGACTGCGCTCACAGACAACACCTTGTTGGTGTCAGTGATGTTGGTGAACAACGAAACCGGTGTCGTTCAGGATGTGGCACGCATCGCTGCGCTGGCTCGATCACGTGGTGCGCTGGTGCACAGTGATTTGGCGCAAGCGATTGGGAAATGCCCGGTCAATGTAACGACTCTGGACCTGGATTTAGCCTCCTTGTCTGCGCACAAAACTTATGGTCCTAAGGGCGTTGGCGCATTGTATGTGCGGCGCTCCCCAGAGGTGCAGGTGGCTGAGCAGCAGCATGGTGGTCAGCATGAACGGGGCATGCGCTCGGGCACACTGCCAACGCACCAGATTGTTGGGATGGCCGAAGCCTATCGGCTCGCCTCCTTGGAGGCAGAGCAGGACGCGATCCGAATGGCGGCCTATCGGCAGCAGGTGCTGGAGTGTTGTGCCGAATTAGGCGGCATTAAAGTGAATGGGCGGCACTGCGTGCCTCACATTGTCAACGTGACCGTGGATGGCATTGATGCGGAGCCATTAATGGCGGCCATGCCTGAAATTGCCGTATCGACGGGGAGCGCGTGTAACTCTGCAACACTTGAGCCGTCCCATGTTCTTCAGTCCATGGGACTTTCTCGACAAGAAGGCCTATCCTCTATCCGAATCAGCTTTGGGCGAATGACGACGGATGAAGCGATAGCCAGTTTGGTGGCGTGTTTGCGACGCGCCGTAAACGGATTAAGGGAGACTAGATCATGAATCTCATACTGACACCGGATGCCATAGCGCATTTGAAAAGTGCGCTGGCTCGGAACACGGATGCCACCGCTGTGCGGTTGGGTGTGAAAACATCGGGCTGCTCTGGGTATGCCTATGTTGTTGATTACGCGATTGCGCCGACTGAGCAGGATTTACAGTTGTCTTTCGATGGTCTGCCGGTGGTGGTTGACCCGCTGTCTCAGCCACTGCTGTCGGGGACCGAAATTGATTTGCGAGTTGAGGGTGTCAATCGTGCGCTTCGGTTTATCAATCCGAACGTGGTGAGTGAATGGTTGTGGCGAGTTTTTGCCTGTTCCCGTATAATTTCGCGCCCACCATGGTGTCTGGCCCGTATACAGGAGAGCCATTGTGGCAATTGAACGTACTCTATCGATTATCAAGCCTGATGCTGTTTCGAAAAATGCGATTGGACAAATTGTCAGTCGTTTTGAAGCAGCCGGTCTTCGCGTTGTAGCGATGAAAATGTTGCACCTGTCCGATGCATTGGCAGGTGGCTTTTATGCGGAGCACAAAGAGCGTCCATTCTACGGGGACCTCGTTGGGTTTATGACGTCTGGCCCAGTCGTTGTGCAAGTCTTAGAAGGCGAGAACGCAATTGCCAAAAACCGTGAATTGATGGGTGCAACAAATCCAAAAGAAGCCGCTGCCGGAACAATCCGCGCTGATTTTGCAGAGAGCATTGACGCCAATGCGGTGCATGGATCGGACAGCCCTGAGAGCGCAGCCAGGGAAGTGGCTTACTTCTTTGATGCGAGCGAGATCTGTGCGCGCGCATGAGCGATGCACCGTCTGACAAGATCAACCTCCTTGGACTGAGCATTGCGAAGCTTGAGGAGTACTTTGTCTCGATCGGTGAGAAGAAGTTTCGTGCAGCGCAGGTGGTGAAGTGGATTCATCAACAGGGTGTCACTGATTTCGATGCGATGTCGAATTTGGCCAAGCCGCTGCGTGATAAGTTAAAAATGGAGGCTGAAATTCGGCCTCCAAAGATCATTTTCCAAGGTGACTCCGCAGATGGTACGCGGAAGTGGCTGATGCAGGTCGATGGCGGCTCGAGCATTGAGACGGTCTTCATTCCAGATGGCGACCGGGGCACTTTGTGTGTTTCTTCACAGGTGGGTTGCTCGTTGGATTGCTCGTTTTGTGCGACAGGCAAGCAGGGGTTCAACAAAAATTTGACCGCTGCTGAAATCATTGGTCAGGTGTTTTTGGCAGCCAAATCATTTGGTCTGCCGATTAAAGACAGCCAAAAACGCACGGTGACCAATGTGGTCATGATGGGCATGGGCGAGCCCTTGCTGAATTTTGAGCCGGTCGTCGACGCCATGAATCTGATGATGGAAGATCAGGCCTACGGTTTGTCAAAGCGACGTGTGACACTGTCCACATCTGGGGTTGTGCCTGCATTGGATCGTCTTGGTGAACTCACAGATGTGGCCTTGGCCGTCTCGCTGCATGCGCCAAATGATCGGCTTCGAGACACTCTGGTGCCAATCAATCGAAAATATCCGCTTGCTGTGCTATTCGACAGTATTCGGCGTTACCTCGATCGCCTCAGCGAGAGTCGCTCGGTGACATTTGAATACACCATGTTGAAAGGTGTGAATGATTCGGATGCGTTGGCACATGAGTTGTCTGCGCTTGCGAAGACCGTGCGTTGCAAAATCAACCTCATTCCGTTCAATCCGTTTCCGGGAACCCAGTACGAGGTCAGCTCAAGAAATCGGATTTACGCCTTCCAGCGTATTTTGCTCAATGACGGGCATGTGGTGACCGTCCGGAAGACTCGGGGTGATGACATCGATGCAGCCTGCGGCCAGCTTGCTGGCCAGGTCGATGATAAAACCAAGCGCTCAGCCCGCTATATCCCCGTCACGGATGTAACCCCCTCGACGGAACACGCTGTTTGAACCGATGGGTCCGCGTGGTGCAGCTTTGGTGCCTCGGTGGGGTGCTCAGTGGATGTCAGTTGATGTCAAGTCAGAACGTGGCTGAGACACCGACTACCGTTGAGCCGTTGTTGGCCTTGTCTTCCTTGCATGTCGAGGCCGGTCGGTTGCACCAAGCGTTGCCATTAATTCTGCGGGCTCAAGATCTCGCCCCCGGGGCCATCGGTCCGAAATTGGCGCTCGCTGATTTGCTTGCCGAACAAGGGGATGACCCAGAGGCACGCACGTTGTATGAGGAAATCTGGCGAAAGTCGTCAAAAGCGGCGCACCACTATGGGCGGTTTTTGCATGCCCTAGGTGAGCATGCACTCGCGCGGAATGCGCTCGATCGTGCTGAGGCCGATGTGCTCTATTCGGAGCGGTATCACGTACTTTTGCTTCGCTCTGAAATTGCCCAAAGTCAGGGTGATTTTGCTGCGGCGCTCGCTGATCTTGAGAAGGCACGGCGCATGAATGGCGAGGATCCCGCTGTGACGTTGCAACTGATCCGATTGCAGATTGCACGGGGTGACTATGCCGACGCCATCGCATTATTTGCTGACTTGGAAGCGCGGCGCATCGAGCATCCATTGGTGCCAGCGGTGGGGCTCGAGATCAGCGCGTTGAGAGCGCGTTTGGCGATTATGCAACCGCGGTTTGGCAGTTGATCGAACTCATGTATAGTTTGCGGTAATCATGAGAGCGGGTCTATGTCTACTGAAAGCCTGAACACACTGAGTACATCCATCACATTGCCAGGTGCGGCGCTGAAACAAGCGCGTGAAGCGAAGGGTTTGACGGTCGAGGAAATGGCCGCGATTTCGAACCTGACCAAACAAGTCATTCGGGGAATTGAGTCAGATTCCTACGATGAATTGGCTGGTCTGAGTTTTGTTCGAGGGTATCTCAAGCTGTATGCGAAAAAACTGGGTGTGGATGAGGCATCCATTCTCGAGCCATTCGATGAATGGAAGCGGGCGCGGTCTGGTGAGGGCGTGACTGCCCCACACCTGAAAGGCTTTGAGAATCATCCGGCCGACTCGGAATCCAATGCCGGTTCGCGCAATGTTATGTGGTTGGGCGCAGGCGTACTGGTGGTCTTGTTGGCGACGGGCACCTATATCTCGCTGCAGGAGAATGCTGCGACCCCGACGGCTGAGCGCGACCTGGCTCCAGTGATTCCACCAGTTGCAGACTTACCCATCGCATCGAATGGGGAAGCGATGATGAATCGCCCAGAGTTGTCCGCGGAGAGCAGTGATATTGA
>JAGYIK010000009.1 GCA_018402605.1 Litorivicinus sp.
GCCAACATCGACACTTTGGTCACTCAAGGACACCTGATCCTTGGACCGGCTTCGGGTATTCAGGCCTGTGGAGACATTGGACCCGGGCGGATGCTGGAACCGAACGATCTGGTTCATGCGCTCGAGCAACAGCTGGCAGCGGGTCCATTGGCCGGGCAGACGGTCATGGTCACTGCAGGGCCCACCCATGAACCCTTGGATCCGGTGCGGTATCTGGCCAACCGATCGTCAGGAAAAATGGGCTTTGCGATTGCAGCGGAAGCCGCTCGTCTCGGAGCGCGTGTGATTTTGATTACCGGCCCTGTTCATATGGATGCACCGCGTGGTCTTCACTGCATCCGAGTCGAGACCGCAGACCAGATGCTCGAAGCTGTGTTGCGGGATCTGTCCGGCGTCGATCTGTTCATCGGCGCGGCCGCCGTGTGTGATGTCCGACCGACAACTGTAAGCGAAGAGAAGTTAAAGAAATCCAAAGATGATCTGTCCTCAATCGCACTGACTGAGAATCCCGACATCATCCTGCAGGTCTCAACGCACCCCAACCGACCAGCGACGGTCATTGGCTTTGCGGCCGAAACCTCAGATCTCGATGCCCGGGCGCGCGAGAAACTCGATCGCAAAGCGCTCGACTGGATCATTGCCAATGATGTGTCTCAAGGCCAAGTATTCGCGAAAGATCATACAGCCTGTCGTTTGATCGGCCATTCCGCCGAAGATATCCACTTCACGGGGACCAAAGAGACGGTCGCTCGAGAACTGTTTGACCAATTGCTACCGATACTGATTGAAAGGACCTGAAATGGAACTGAAATTTAAACGCCTCGATCCACGTGTGGGCACAGACTGGCCGATCCCAGAACTCGGCACACCGGGCTCTGCCGGTGTTGATCTCAGAGCATGCTTGGATGCACCACTCACCTTGGCGCCAGGCGAAACAGCGCTGATTGGCACTGGGATCGCAATTCATCTGGATGATCCCGGTCTCTGTGCGCTCATTTTGCCGCGCAGCGGGCTTGGGCACCGCGGACTGGTCCTTGGTAATTTAGTGGGCCTCATTGATTCGGATTACCAAGGTGAGCTGAAAATCTCCACCTGGAATCGCGGTCAAGAATCACAGACCATTGAACCGGGCGATCGAATTGCACAATTGGTGATCACGCCCGTGATCCAACCGATATTTGTTGAGGTTGAAGCCTTTGATGCCACAGACCGTGGCGAAGGCGGTTTTGGACACACAGGGACGCGCTAATGTCAGACATGGATGCCACAATTTTTCGCGCATATGATGTGCGCGGCACTGTTCCCAATCAGTTGAATCCAGAAGTTGTTGAGTTATTGGGCCAGGCGATCGGCACATTGGCGAAATCACGCGGCGAGCAAGTCATCGTCACCGCCCGGGATGGACGACTCTCAGGCCCTGAATTACAAGCGGCGTTGAATCGCGGCATCTGCGCTGCCGGCCTTGATGTGATCGATGTGGGCATGGTGCCAACACCTGTCTTGTATTTTGCTGCGCTGACAGAAGGAACAGGCTCTGGTGTCATGGTGACCGGCAGTCACAATCCGCCTGACTACAACGGCTTTAAAATGATGATCGCCGGCCACACGCTCTATGGCGAAGACATCACCAGCCTGTATGACGCCATTCAAGCCGGTACGCTGACCTCCGGTTCAGGCCACATCACTGCGTGCGACGCTCTGTCAGCCTATCAGGCACGCATTCAGGACGATGTGCATCTTGCGAAACCACTGAAAGTCGCCATCGACTGCGGCAATGGCGTAGCCGGTGTCTGCGCAGAAGCGCTATTCACGTCACTTGGCTGTGAGGTCGTACCCTTGTTTACGGATGTGGATGGCACCTTTCCAAACCACCACCCCGATCCATCTAAACCAAAAAATCTCGTCGACGTCATTGCGGCGGTAAAAGCCCATGGCTGTGACCTTGGCCTGGCCTTCGATGGGGATGGCGATCGCGTGGGTGTCATCACCGAAACCGGCGAATCGATTTACCCAGACCGCCTGATGATGCTGTTAGCGCAAGACGTTCTCAGCAGAAACCCCGGCGCAACGGTCATTTACGATGTGAAATGCAGTCGACATCTGGGTCCGGTCATTGAGCGCGCCGGTGGCTTACCCATGATGTGGAAAACCGGCCACAGCCTGGTGAAGGCCAAAATGAAAGAGACAGGCGCTCTGTTGGCAGGCGAGATGAGCGGACACATCTTCTTTAAAGAGCGCTGGCTCGGCTTTGATGATGGACTCTACACCGCGGCACGGTTATTGGAGATTTTTGCGAAAAGCCAGACATCCGTAGCCGCGCACTTCGCCAATATTCCAAATGACATCTCAACACCCGAGCTGAATATTGAAGTCACCGACACCGCCAAGTTCGCCATCGTTGAACGGGTAGCCACGATCATGGCGCAGCGGAACCTGCCGCTCTCCACCATTGATGGGGTGCGCATGGATCTCGACTCGGGCTGGGGCTTGATTCGGTGCTCCAACACCACACCCAATCTGGTGTTACGATTTGAAGCCGAATCAGAGGTTGCACTGGAGTCGATCCGCAATGAGATGCTCAGTGCGTTAAAAGAAGCCGAACCCAGTCTGGAGCTTAAAAATTTATGCTGACTCTGGCACGCGCCACTGAAGTGGCTCAAGTCCTCACTGAAGCACTGCCGTACATCCAGCGTTTTTCTGGGCGCACGATCGTTGTGAAGTATGGCGGCAACGCAATGACCGATGAGGCGCTCAAGGCCTCCTTTGCACGCGATATTGTGCTGATGCAAACCGTCGGTATGCGCCCGATCGTTGTGCACGGTGGCGGTCCACAAATCGGCGAACTACTGGAGCGATTGAATATTGAATCCAAGTTCATTGACGGCATGCGTGTCACCACAGAAGAAACCATGGATGTGGTGGAGATGGTCCTTGGCGGCCTGGTCAACAAAGAGATTGTCAGCCTGTTGAACCAAGCAGGCGGCCGTGCCATGGGGCTGACCGGCAAGGACGGTCAATTCATCCGTGCCAGCCAATTGAAAATCGAACGGAAGACACCGGAGCTGGAAGCGCCTGAGATCATCGACATTGGTCACGTTGGCCAGGTGGAAGCGATCGATACGCGGATCCTGACAATGCTGACGGAAAACGACGTGATTCCGGTCGTCGCACCCATTGGAGTCGGCCCCAACGGCGAGTCCTACAACATCAATGCCGATCTAGTGGCTGGTAAACTCGCCGAAGTTTTAAAAGCGGAAAAGCTGATGTTACTGACCAACACAGCTGGCGTATTGAACAAAGAGGGGCAGGTGGTCACTGGGCTCGTGGCAGAGGAAGTGCAAGCATTGATTGGCGATGGCACGATCTCTGGCGGCATGCTCCCGAAGGTTGGATGCGCACTCTCCGCTGTCAACGCAGGGGTCAACAGTGCCCACATTGTCGATGGCCGCGTGCCGCACTCCGTGCTGCTGGAAATTTTTACCGACCAGGGCGTTGGAACGCAGATTCTCAGGAAGCGAACAGGCTAAATCGGATCAGGCCATCGCGCCATACTGGGCGCGGTAGGCCTCGATGCGCGGTGCAACCGACGCATCCACCCGAGAATCGTCAAGCGCGAAGGCCATGATATCGTCAAGCGTCACAATCGAGATGGGCGTTAATGCAAACTGCGATGCCAATTCAGCCAGTGCGGATTGCGTCCCCGTTTGACCCCGCTCTTGACGATCCACAGCCACGCAAAACGCACGTAAATGCGCATCAAACCCGCCAATAAATTCAACCGACTCGCGCACCGCCGTTCCTGCGGTGACAACATCGTCAATCGCTAAAATTCGACCAGACAAGGGTGCACCCAACAGCGATCCGCCCTCGCCATGTGCTTTCACCTCTTTACGATTAAAAGACACCGGAAAGTCCTCACCAGACTCGGCAAACGCAATGGCCACAGCGGTGGCCAACGGAATTCCCTTGTAGGCAGGGCCAAACAAACCATCGAATCCGACGCCACTCGCTTTGATGGCGTCTCGGTAGCACTCACCAAGAATTCGCAGCTGATGGCCGGTGGAAAATGCCGAAGCATTGAAGAAGTACGGACTCACTCGGCCGGATTTCAAAGTGAACTCGCCAAAGCGCAATGCATGGGCATTGAGAGCCAATTCGAGAAAGGAACGCTTGTATGGGGCCATAAGACACGTCTAACATTGCTTTAATACGTTTAAAAATAGTACACCAGACATGGGTTTGGTGCTTCATACAAGGATGTGTTTCCCTTGATGCGAGTAATTAGCCTGCGCTGCAACGGCCTCATTTCAGCAGCCAAGCAAGGGCTTATCGACTGGCTAGCCAGCAAAGATGCAGACGTTATTTGCCTGCAGGATGTGCGTGTGCGCGAGTACAAGGTGATCGATGACCCGCGGTTTTGTCCCGAGGGCTTCACGCCATTTTACTTTGAAGGCGAGGACGAAAAACGCGGTGGCGTCGCCATTTGGACCCGACATACGCCAAAAGCCGTCATGCGGGGACTGGGCTCGTACCAGCTCGATCGTGATGGCCGATACATCCAAGCCGATTTCGATAATGTCAGCGTGGTCTCCATCTTGCCGCCCGCCCCCTGGGAAGGCGACCCCGACGCACGATTGAGCTTCACGGAAACGCTCGATGGCTGGATGCGCAAGATTCGAAAAAAGCGCCGGCATTTCATTTTTTGCGGTGACTTTGGTGTTGCAGCGAGAACACTCGATCTCGAGGAATGGCATAAACACAACGATTCACCCGGATTCAGTAAACAAGACCGCCAATGGCTTGACGGACTCCTCAATGAAGCGGGATACGTCGACGCATTCCGTGCTGTCTTCTCCAATGAACCCGCATACAGCTGGTTCCCGGATGACACGGTATTTGGCATGGCAAACCCAGGTGCATGGCGCACAGACCTGCAATTGGTCTCACAGGAAATTTCGCGTCGCATCCTCGCGGCGGGATATGTCACCAAGCGGCCATTCGATGACCGCATTCCGTTAATCGTCGATTATGAGCTCGACCTTAACGATGATGACGAGGACGATTAGCCCTCGGCCAAGACCTGGTGTTGTGCTTCGATGAGCTCGCGAATACCTTGCTCGCCGAGATCGACGAGGGCATTCAGTTCTGCGCGAGTAAAGGCTGCATTCTCAGCGGTACCCTGAATCTCGATTAACTCTCCGGCCTCTGTCATCACCAGGTTCAAATCGGAATCCGCATTGGAATCTTCGGCATAATCCAGGTCCAAAACCGGCGTGCCGCGATAAACACCCACAGAAACCGCCGCGACAAAACCCACCAACGGATCCTCGACCAACTGGCCTGAGCGCTGCAGCGTATTGAGCGCATCCACCAATGCGACCATACCGCCAGTGATCGCCGCAGTCCGAGTTCCACCATCTGCCTGCAATACATCGCAATCAATCGTAATTTGACGCTCCCCGAGGCGCTTTAAATCGACCGAAGCGCGCAATGCGCGGCCGATCAGACGCTGAATCTCCTGCGTGCGGCCACTCTGCCGCCCCCGTGCCGCCTCGCGATCACTGCGTGTGTGTGTGGCACCCGGTAACATGCCGTACTCAGCCGTGACCCAACCCTGACCTTTGCCCTTCATCCAGCGTGGCACTTGATCACTCACCGATGCAGTGCACAGCACCCGAGTATCGCCAAAGGCCACCAGGACAGAACCGGCGGCATGGCGTGTGAAATGACGGGTAAAAGAAATCGAACGGAGCGCATTGGGTGCGCGGCCACTGGGTCGCATGGCAGAACCTCATAAATTGGACTAAGCTTTCAAATTGTCGCCATTATGACCATCTTGAACGGATCCGCCATGCCAGAGGGCCAGCTTTTTGTCATTTCTGCACCCTCAGGGGCAGGTAAAACCAGCTTAGTCGCGGCGACCCTCGCTCGTGTACCGCATCTCACGGTCAGTGTGTCCCACACCACACGATCACCAAGGCCCGGTGAGCAGGATGGTCGAGACTATCATTTCGTCAGCATTGTGGAATTTCAGATGCTGATTACCGAGGGCGCATTATTTGAGCATGCCGAAGTCTTCGGAAATTATTACGGCACGGCACGCGACAGTGTGATGGCACAATTGCAATCTGGACTGGATGTCATCCTTGAGATTGATTGGCAAGGCGCGGCGCAAGTGCGCGACCTGTGGCCAAACGCAGTCTCCGTCTTTATCCTGCCGCCGACCCGGGATGCCTTGCGGGAACGATTGATCGGCCGTCGGCAAGATGACCCAAGCATCATAGATCAGCGCATGGCAGAGGCCGACGAGACCATCGCACAGGCACCTTTTTTTGATCACTGGGTGATTAACGATGATTTTGAGACTGCCTTGGATCAGTTGCGGGCTCTAATCATTGGCTACCGCACGCGACGTGATGTGGTCCGCGCGCAAACTACGAATTTTCTTGAAAAACTTCTCGGTCAGGCGTAAATCCCATATACTGTGACGTTCCCCCGGATTTATTGATTGAGGATGACCCATGGCTCGAGTGACTGTCGAAGACTGTCTAGAGAATGTCGAAAACCGTTTTGAGTTGGTAATGCTTGGCACGCGTCGCGCACGCCAGCTCTCAACAGGCGGTAAAGATCCGCTCGTTCCCGAAGAAAATGACAAGCCCACTGTAGTCGCGTTACGCGAGATTGCTGAAGGCTTGATCAACCGCGAAGCGTTGGACGCTGAAGATGCGCGGACGGAAGCTGAGCTTGAAATGGCCCGCGCGCGTTTTGAACCGCGCCAGCCGGTGTTCGATACCGACTTCTAACGATGAACGCTGCCGTCGAAACCATTGACGGCTTGTGTAGCCGTCTGACCCGTTATCTTGAAGACGAAGAAATTCGTCAGGTTAGACGCGCCTATTTGTATTCCGAACAAGCCCATGACGGGCAAAAACGCCGCTCCGGTGATCCCTATATTATCCACCCGCTGCAGGTTGCAGAAATCCTCGCCGACATGCGGATGACTATCAGCCTGATGGTCGATGCCGCATGACGTCATCGAAGACACTGGGATTGCGAAAGACGCACTCGAAAGCCAGTCTTCCGGCGATGCCGTAGCTGAACTTGTAGACGGCGTTTCAAAACTCACGCACATCAGCTTTGACGCGTGCTGAAGCACAGGCAGAAAACCTGGTGCAAATGACCTGGCAATGGCGCGATATCTTCGCGTCAACAGTCAGGAAGCTCGGGCCGATCGGTTGCACAAACATGCGCACCATCGGTTCACTCAATCCTGAGAAGTTACGTCGAATTGCACGCGAGACCCTCGACATCTACAGCTCCACCTGGTAAACGTCGACTCGGTATGTACGAAGTCCGGAAGCGAACTGCATGAGCTATGTATCGCGCCATGTATCCCATGCGCATCGAGCGCACTGAACGCGCTGGTCTCAAATGTCTCAGGTAATCGAAAGAAAATCGTCAGCCGAAATCGCCGAGTCGCTTGAGACCGCGTTAGGAGGGCGTTGGCATCAAGGTGCGCATCGAGGCCGAGAAAGCAGCCAACAGTGTATTTATCGTAAAATGCGCGACCAACGGAAATCCTTTCGGACATCATGGACGTCTATGTTTCGGGATCATCACCGATTCAGTCGATGATTGTTACCGCACCTTGGGTGTCGTCCACAATCTCTATAAACCGAAGCCCGGACGATTCAAAGACTACATCGCCATCCCAAAAGCCAATGGCTACTGTGAGCCTCCACACCACCTTATTTGGTATGCACGGGGTGCCTGTTGAAATCCAAATCCACCTTGAAATGGATGCCATGGCCTCTGGCGGTATTGCCGCACACTGGCTCTACAAAGCCGGGTCCGATGAAACTGCAAATGTACAACGCACCAATCGCTGGGTCAAAGGGTTATTAGAGATCCAACAACGGGCCGGCAACTCTCTCGAGTTCATTGAGAACGTCAAAATTGACCTGTTCCCAGATGACGTCTACATCTTCACGCCGAAGGGCCGAATCATGGAGTTGCCAACCGGTGCAACAGCCGTTGATTTTGCGTATGCGGTGCACACCGATGTGGGAAATCGCTGCGTAGCTTGCCGCATCGATAAGGCATTGGCACCGCTATCCACCGTTCTGCAATCCGGTCAAACGGTCGAGATCGTCACTGCAAAGCATGCCAAGCCAAACCTCGCGTGGCTCTCGTTTGTGGTGACGGGTAAAGCCCGTTCAGCGATTCGTCATTTCTTGAAAAATCAGCAGCGTTCAGAGTCAGTCAGCCTCGGACAACGCCTATTGAGCCGGGCACTTGCAAACTTGGGCGCCAGTTATGAACAGCTGTCCGATGAAACCAAACAGCTGTTTGTTTCAGAGACTGACCTGACCGAATTTGATGATGTGCTCGAAGACATTGGTCTCGGTAATCGTGTGGCCTACTCGGTTGCGCGTCGATTATTGCCTGAAACTCATGCTGAGCCGGCAATGCTCTCGCAAGGCCAAGATGCGAGACCACTGGCTATCAAAGGCTCGGAGGGCTTACTCACCAGTTATGGAAAATGCTGTCGGCCGATTCCAGGCGATCCGATTGTCGGTCACATCTCGAAAGGACGTGGCATGGTGATTCACCATGAAACCTGTAACAACGTTGCTGATATTCGTGACAACCCTGAAAAGTGCGTGTTTTTGACCTGGGATGAAGAACTGCAGGGCGAATTTTACACCGCACTGCGGATATTGGTTGCTGCAGAAACCGGCATCATCGCCAATATCGCCTCTGCTGTCTCCGAGGCATCTGCGGCCATTGATCGCATCCATCGCGAAGAACGCGATGCGAGAACCAGTGTCATTGTGCTTGAAGTCGGGGTGCGCGATCGCCAGCATCTCGCCAACGTGGTGCGTCATATACGTCGCATTAAATCGGTTATGAAAATTTCACGGATACGAGCGTAATCCTATGAACAAAAGCTATATCGCCACTGCAGAGGCGCCAGCTGCAATCGGAACCTACTCGCAGGCCGTGAAGGTCGGACAAACGACATTTTTGTCGGGGCAGATTCCCCTGCTTCCTGAAAGTGGCGAACTGGTGAGCGGTGACATCGAAGCTGAGGTACGCCAAGCATTTCAGAATCTAGCTGCAGTCTGTGAAGCAGCTGGTGGAGACTTAAATGGCCTGGTGAAGGTGAATGTCTTCCTCACCGATCTCAGTCATTTCCCAGTGGTCAATGCGGTGATGGAGAGCCTGTTTGAGGCGCCCTATCCTGCGCGAGCTGCCATTGGTGTCGCGCAATTACCGAAGGGTGCTCGCGTCGAAGTCGATGGGATTTTGGTCAGCTAGGGCCCATCACCTGATCTAAACTTGGATAGCGTAATTCCGGTAACTGTGCACGGTATCTTGAGACGATGACTCGTCCCTCAGTAGCCGGCGTCAAGGTGGCAATTTCACCAGATAGGCGTGCAAAGATCGTTTCGTAGGTCGCGGAACATGTATCGACGCCGTGAATCAGCTCAGGTACTGCGACCTGATTCAGATGTGACTCTGTCACAAAACTCAACAAGCGCACCGCATCTTCACGGTGCATCCGGTTTGACACGGCTTGGCTTTGGATTTCTGCACGAAATGTCGGATCCAGCAGGCGATTCAAGGATGCCGCCGAGTACAATCCCGTGTAGCGGACAATGGTCTTGGCTCCGGAAATCATCTCGATCGCCTCTTCGGCTTCCCGCACCAATTGCCCGCGCCAGCTGGTTGGTTCACATGGTGTCATTTCATCAAGCATGCCCGATTGCACATCAGAAAAGACAGCGGTCGAACTCACCCAAACCACAGGATGTTGCCGACCTGGAGGACTCGCCAACTGTCGCAGGCGTTGTGCGACACCAACGTATCGTTGGCGATACGATTCAGGTGTCCGGCTGTCTGGTGTCACAATCCCGACCCAGACGCTATTGGCATTCAAAGGCAATGCGGCTAACTGATCCCAGGCATTTGCAGTATCCAAATCAAGCGATAGATAGGTGGGATCATCGGGTATCGGAGTGCGCCGAACCCCGAGAACGCGATATTTTTCCTGCTCAAGCTGAGTTTTCAGGTTGCCACCCAACTGACCACAGCCTAGGATGACGATATCCCATGATTTTGACACGACAATGACCCTCACTGAACTTCGATACATCGTGGCCGTGGCCGACGAAAAACATTTTGGACGCGCCGCAGCTCGCTGCTTCGTCAGTCAGCCTACGCTTTCTATTGGCGTCAAGCGACTGGAAGATGAACTGGGCGTGACCCTCTTTGAGCGCAGCAAAACAGGTGTACATCTGACATCTGTCGCAGAAGCACTGGTTGAGAAGGCCAGAAATATATTGAGCGATGTGGACTCGTTCAAAGAAACCGCCGACCAAGTCAAAGACCCGTTTCTTGCGCCGCTGCGTATCGGCGCGATTTATACCATCGGGCCGTATCTTTTTCCGACACTCCTACCCGCACTGAAAAGCGCCGAACCACGGATGAAGCTCTTCATCGAGGAGAATTTTACCGGTGTTCTTCGGCACATGCTGAAGAAAGGCCAACTCGATGCGATCATTGTTGCGCTGCCGTTTACTGAGCCCGACTGCGAGGTCGAACCACTTTATACCGAGCCTTTTCAGGTCTTGTTGCCAGCAGACCACCCCTGGACAGCGGATGCCAGCATCCCACCCAAGCGGCTCAATGGTGACGATGTCTTGATGCTCGGGGAAGGACATTGTTTTCGTGATCAGGTCATTGATGCCTGCCCTGCGCTCTCGCGCAGCTCGCGCCATGGGCATGGACTGGTCGTTGAAGGCAGCTCGCTGGAAACATTACGTCACATGGTGGCCTCAGGCCTCGGCGTGACCGTTTTACCGGCATCGGCTGCTGGGCTTGAGAACTATGCGCCTGGCTATCTCACCACCCGCCCATTCACCGAACCCGTGCCCTCACGCACGGTCGGACTCGCTTGGCGACGCCAATTTCCGCGAAAAGATGCCATCGAGCTCTTAATCAAAGTGATTTCCGAGCAGGTTGCACCGCAGCTCCATGCCAAACGCACCGGAGCCTGACAGCCTACGCTCACTACAAGGCGTCGGCCCAAAGGTGGAAGAGGCGCTCGGGCGTCTGGGTATTCGGGCGCCAAGAGATTCGTTATTCCATCTCCCCGCACGGTATGAGGACCGGACCAAACGCGTCTGTCTTGCCGATGCGCAACCGTCCGTGCCGCAGTTATTGGAGGGGAAATCACGGCACAGACCATTGTGCCAGGTCGCCGCATGCAGGCGATGCTCACCTTCGAGGACGAGACCGGGGCCGCGCGGATTCGTTTGTTTCCACTTTTCTCGGGCCTACCTCTACTTTAAAATCAGCGCATCGCGTCCGAATATTTGGTGAGCCGCGGACCAATCATGGGGCAATCGAGTTCATTCATCCCGAGATGCAAGTCTTCAAACAAGACCCGCCACCACTGACAGATCACCTGACACCGATTTATCCGATCACTGAGGGATTATCCCAAGCGAAGCTCAGGATCTGGTGCAACAAGCGATCGCCCGAGGCCAATCGGCTTATGCATTAGCAGAGCTCTTGCACCCGACCAGACGAAAACAGACCGCCGCCTGGGATGCTTTGATCGCACTGCACCAACCGCAAAAAGGCTATCCACCCGAAGAGTTTGTCGAACGGCTGGCATTTGAAGAGCTCCTCGCACACCGCTTGTTGCTGCTGACACGCCGCGATCTCTATAACGCCTATGCAGCACCCCAGGTGACAGGTGAGAGTGGCGATCTGAGATCCGGGCTGCTCGGACAGCTCCCGTTCCAGATGACGGGCGCACAACAGCGGGTACTCGCCGAGATCGATTTGGATTTAAAGCGACCACAACCCATGCTTCGCCTGTTACAGGGCGACGTGGGATCGGGCAAAACCTTAGTCGCTGCGTTGGCTGCACTGCCTGTCATCGCGTCCGGATACCAGGTGGCCCTTATGGCGCCCACCGAACTCCTATCCGAACAACATGCAACACAATTTGCCAACTGGCTGACTCCGCTCGGGATCCGGGTCGGATGGTTGTCCGGGTCGATGCGGGTTGCACCGCGTCGGCTGATACTGGAACAACTCGCCACTGGGTATTGTCAGATGGTGATCGGCACCCATGCACTGTTCCAAGAGGAGGTGGAGTTTGCCAACCTTGGGCTGGCCATCATCGACGAACAACACCGGTTCGGTGTTGCACA
Source organism: Litorivicinus sp. (assembly GCA_018402605.1). GTDB lineage: Bacteria > Pseudomonadota > Gammaproteobacteria > Pseudomonadales > Litorivicinaceae > HIMB30. Next base: position 12,231 of record JAGYIK010000009.1, read on the forward strand.
GCGCTTGTTATTGCGTGAGAAAGGTCAGGCGTTTACCCCACATCAATTGATCATGACCGCAACACCGATTCCAAGAACGCTGGCCATGACGCAATACGCGGATTTAGATGTCTCGATCATTGATGCATTGCCGCCCGGTCGGACACCCGTGGATACTCGCATTCTCAGTCAGTCGCGAAGTACCCAAATTGCAGAACGTCTGGATGCGCAATTCGCGGAAGGCGGACAGGCCTACTGGGTCTGCACCTTGATTGAAGAGACCGACCAGAGTCAGGCTGAGGCCGCAGAGACGCGGACTGAAAAACTCAGAGAGTGGCTCCCGCATCGTCGGATCGGCCTGGTGCATGGGCGCATGAAAGCCGATGAGAAAACCCAAGTGATGCATGCATTTGCCCTTGGGAAACTGGATCTTCTGGTTGCGACGACGGTGATTGAGGTTGGAGTCAATGTACCCAACGCCAACATCATGGTGATTGAAAACCCAGAGCGTCTGGGTCTTGCACAACTGCATCAGCTGCGTGGCCGCGTGGGTCGCGGCAGTCGCGTCAGTTTCTGCATTCTGCTGTGCGGTGATGCCATCTCCGAGACCTCACGTGAGCGCCTCAATTTATTGAAAGACACCTATGATGGCTTTGCGTTATCAGAAGCCGATCTCAGACTGCGTGGTCCTGGCGATGTCAGCGGTACACGCCAAACCGGGGATCTGAGTTTCCGTGTGGCCGATCTCTCGCGTCATGCGGATCTACTGGATCAAGTGGCAGAGGTCGCTGAGACCATCCGGGTGTTCGAGCCTGAAACTCGCGCGCAACTGATTGCGCGCTGGGTCGGTCATGAGGAACACTTTGCCCATGTCTAGCATCCAAACACTCGCCAGTCGCCTGCCATTTTGGATTCAAGTCACCCGCTTGGATCGACCGGTTGGCTGGATCGTGTTGCTCTGGCCGACCTGGATTGCATTAGCACTCGCTGCAAAACAGACAAGCTGGTCGCTTGAGATTTGGCTGATTTTCACAGCCGGGGTCATCCTCACGCGAAGTGCGGGCTGTGTCGTCAACGATTTGACCGATCGCGACTTCGACCGACACGTTAAACGGACCAAAACGCGACCACTGACGTCAGGCAACATGCAAGCGCGCGAAGCTATTTTACTGACTGTTGTGTTACTCACCCTGGCCTTTGCTTTGGTGCTGATGACCAATCCACAAACGGTCGGACTCTCCGTTGTCGCAGTCCTGCTCGCAATCATCTATCCCTGGCTGAAACGTGTGACATTTTGGCCCCAAATCGGTTTGGGCCTCGCCTTCTCAATGGCCATTCCCATGGCGTTCAGTGCACATAACGCACCAATCGATCATATTGTGGCCCTCTTGTTCATCGGTAATCTCGCCTGGACTCTGGCTTACGACACCTTTTACGCGATGGTCGATCGGGATGATGATTTAAAAATTGGTGTTAAATCGACAGCCATTGCACTTGGGCGGTTTGATCTCATCGGAATTGGTGTCAGCCAATGTCTCGCATTAGCCGCGTTCACGTCAGCGTTTTGGTTTGCGGGGCTGCATCCCATCAGCTACATCGGGGTGCTCATCGCATCTGGATTGGCCATTCAGCATCAGTGGATCGCTGCCGATCGATCGCGTGAACATTGTTTTCGGGCCTTTTTAGAGAACCACCGCTTGGGTGCGAGTCTGTTTTTTGGGGTGCTTCTGGATGCCATGTTACAGTTTCTATGACGGTGTAACTAAATTGTCATAAAGCTGTGGTTTCATCTCAGTCAGAAGTCAGAAAGGGTCTTTCATGAATCAGCAACCCACCCGTCGCGTTCTCATAGTAGACGATGAGCCTGCTGTCCGTGAGATGTTGGCTGTTGCCCTTGAGATGGCTGGCTTTGAAGTGCGCGAAGCAGAAAACGCGCAAATGGCGCTCGCCGAAGTCACCGCACGCATTCCTGATCTGATGCTCGTCGACTGGATGATGCCAAATGTCTCCGGACTCGAGCTTTGTCGTCGACTCCGTCGCAACCAAGACACCGCAGACATTCCACTGATTCTGTTAACCGCCCGCGGTGAAGAAGATGCCAAGATTACGGGGCTCGAGGTCGCCGATGACTACATTACCAAACCCTTTTCCCCACGTGAGTTGGTCGCTCGCCTCAAAGCGATATTGCGTCGGACAACACCCAAAGGCATTGAAGAGCCTGTTGAGTTTGATGGGCTGCGTTTAGACCCCGTCGGGCAACGTGTGACGAGCCAAGGACTGCCCCTGACACTCAGTCCAATCGAGTATCGATTGCTGCAATTATTTATGACCCATCCTGAGCGCGCATTCAGTCGGGGCCAATTGCTCGATCGCGTCTGGGGTGGTGATGTGTATGTCGAAGAACGCACGGTAGATGTGCATATTCGTCGCCTTCGCAAAGCCTTGGGTTTTCGTCACGAAAATTTGATTGAGACGGTTCGAGGCACAGGATACCGATTTGCACCACTGGCGGATTCACACGTTCACGCCAGCTGATTAGCGAATTTTCAGGATAAAACCCGCGTCAGACTGCCGACGCATCTCATCGTCCAAATCCAATGCCATCACTGGATCGTTCAAGAGCGTGTTCGACTCAAATATCAACGATAATTCTTCACCATTCACCTGTGCTGAAAAAGCCGGTTGCCCCGTATCGTGGCGTGCCAGTCTGAGCACTGCAGCCACGCGGAGTATTCGAATGAGGCGAACCAACCGTAATTGACTCCAATATCGAAGCTCGGGGATGACCGATACATCAAGGCGCTTTCGATGCAAGCGGACCAGAGTCGCCAACACAGATTGTTGTTCGCGGTTAAATCCGGGTAAGGGTGTATTGGCCAGTACATAGGCCCCATGGCGATGGAATCCCGAGTAGTTAATTTGCAGCCCCGTCTCATGCAACATCGCAGCCCAGACCAGCATGTGCCGGTCATCGTCATTCAGGTTCCAGTCAGCCGCTACCTGCTCAAATATGCACTCTGCGGTCTCTTTGACACGGTTGGCCTGATCGCGATCGATGCCGTAGCGAGCCATGAGATCAACAGCCGTTCGCTCACGGATATCGGTCGCCCTCAGGCGATCGTCCATGGTGTATAGCACGCCCTCTCGAAGCGCACTGTCAGCGAAAATAACCTGATCGACCGCCAATTCCTCGAGGATGGCCGCCATAATGGCGACACCCGCGGGCAACACTTGCATCCGCTCCACACTGACATCGGGAATAGTGGTCAAACTTCGGTTGGATTCTTTTGACAAAAATTTCTGACAGGCCGCAATCGACTCTCGTGTAATCCGTGGGCCAAAGCCCAAATGGACACCAAGCGCACTCACACCTTTAGCACTGCCCGAGGTCGCAAATACCTTGTCAAAGGGCAATGCACGAATCCGTTCAGCAATCGGCTCCAAAGCGCGTTTCGTGGCAAGCCGAACCTGGTCAAACGCATCTGCGTTGATGGTTTGCATGAAGTGGTTGGTATAGGTCACACAACCCAGAGAACGGGAGGAGAGGAACGTCGGAGAATAGTCTTGTCCAATCGCGAATTCAGTCGATCCACCGCCAATATCAAACACCATAAAGGGTCCATCCACCGGCTGTGTGTGGGCCACTGCATGAAAGATCAGTCGCGCCTCCTCAGGCCCGGAAATGATCTCGATCGGTGCTCGGAAGACCTCTGCTGCGCGATCGAGAAATTCTGAGGCGTTACTGGCCTCACGGAGCGTATGTGTGCCGACAACACGGATATCCTCGGTTGCAACGGACTGCAGGCGAGCCTCGAACCGTGCCAAGGTCTCGATCCCGCGATCAATGGCGTCGCTGGCAAGTACGTCGTCGACGCCCAACCCCGATGCGAGACGGACACGCTCGCGGTCTCGCACCAGAATTTGCAATCCAGAGGGCGAGATACGCGCCACAGTGACGTGGAAACTATTGGATCCAAGGTCAACGGCCGCGACCAATCGTTCTTCGGCCGGGGCCTCTATTTCATTCACTTTCAAGTTGTTTGATGTAGTTGTAGGTGCTCATTTGTGCGCGTAGTTTACGGCGATTCCCACGATCGACATAGGGATTGGTTTGTTCTTCATCAATTTCACGCGCTTTTGTCGTGTCTTTAAACTGTAACTCCATCAAATCAATGATGGTTTTTCGATGTCTTGGATCATAGATCGGTGTCGCGACCTCAACCCGGTTATCCAGATTTCGCATCATCCAGTCGGCTGAACTGATAAAGACTTCCGGATCACCATCGTTATAGAAGATCGCAACACGCGGATGCTCAAGGAATCGATCCACAATACTAATCACCCGAATCCGATCACTCATGCCCGGAATACCCGGTACAAGTGTGCACATGCCGCGAACACAGGCATCGATGCGCACGCCTGCACGACTGGCCTCATAGAGCTTAGTCACCAGATCTTGGTCGGCGAGATTATTCACCTTGATCAGGATCCGCGCAGGTCGCCCTGATTCAGCCAATGTAATCTCCCGTTCAATCCGGCGATTAATCTCGTTACGTTGCGTCAACGGGCTGACCCAGAGATGCTTGAAGTTCACTGGGCGATACGGCGCTTGAATGAATGCGAACACATCGCGGACTTCTTCGGTGATCTCAGGCCGCGCGGTCAAGAGGGTAAAGTCGGTGTAAATACGCGCCGTCTTTTCATTAAAATTTCCGGTGCCGATGTGGGCATAACGCACAAACTCACCACCTTCATTTCGAGTAATCAGGCAGAGTTTCGAATGCACTTTAAGGTTCGCAATACCAAAGCTGACATGAACGCCAGCATCGGTTAAGACCTTCGACCAGCGAATGTTCGCTTCCTCATCGAACCGCGCCTGCAATTCGACAATGACGAACACATCCTTCCCATTCGCCACCGCATCAAGCAGTGCCTTGATCACCAGAGATGAACTGGCAACCCGGTACAATGAGATCCGAATGGATTCAACAGCCGGATCCATCGCGGCTTGGCGTAACCACTCTGTGAAGTGATAGAAGTCATGATAAGGGTAGTGAAGGAGCACATCCTGGTCGCGGATCACCTTGAAGTAGTTGCGTTGATTATCTAACGCCTTCGAGGCAATCCCCGGCATCGCAGGATTTTGCAAAGACGATCGGCCAATCGATGGAAACGACAAGAAGTCCTTCATGTTGTGGTAGCGACCACCCGGAATAATTGCGTCGATCCGTGTAATACCGAGTTCCTGCTTCAACATCTCCAGTACACGGTCCGGCATTTCCCGGTCGTGCACGAGTCGCGTGGGTTCTGCGGTGAGACGCTGTTTCAAACCACTCGAGAGACGGTCCAGCAAACTTTCATCGATTTCATCCGACAAATCGTACTCGGCATCGCGGGTCATCTTCATTGACCACGCACGCGCCTCATCAAACTCAAAATATCCCTCAAAGATGTCCGGGAGACTGAGTCGAATAGCGTTATCCAGTAAAACCAGCGGTTTCTTCCGTCGGGTCGTCTCGGGAGGCAATTCAATAAAGCGCGAATGATGATCCGTTGGAATCTCAACTAACGCATAGCGGTAGTCATCACCCAGACGCAACTCCACCGCCAAGTAGGTCGCATCATCCGCTAGCACATCACCAAGATCGACTCGCGGTTCAACCAAAATCGGACAGATAAACTGACGAATCCGACTATGAAAATAGCGTCTCAGCCACTCTCGATGGGTTTCGCTGAGCTGGTCTTCATTTTCTAGGAAGATATTGTGTCGGGCGAGGGTCCGAATCACCTCAAGATGGGCCATCTCAAAGTCGGCATTGAGCTCCATCGTGCGCTTCTGAATCGCACTGAGTAACGCCCGCGCATGCGGGTCTCCACCAACTTCTTGATGCAGCAAAATGCGGCGTCGCACATCGGCTACACGGACCCGATAGTACTCATCCAAATTACTCGAATAGATCCCTAAAAATCGAGCACGTTCGATCGGGGGATTGCTCTTATCCATGGCTTCCTGAAGGACACGATGGTTGAATGAGAGCCAACTCAACTCTTTTTCGAGAAAGGGATACGAGGGCACGTTGGATCCTATCGTTGGTGCGTTATGCTAGCGTTGCTATGTTCAACTAAGTTCGTGATCAGCACAACGCCAACGCGAGGCAAAAGCGCACAATGTACGGATCTTTCGGCACGACCCTCATCCAAGGCGCACTCCTTGCTGGGACGATTCTGACGGCAGGGCAACTCAGCGGGCGCTGGTTGGAGTCATCGCTCGTGATTGTCAGCGCATTGCTGGTCATTTCTGTCATCCGTCGCAACCAGATGTATGACTGGCTGGAGAAGAAACCAGGAACACCCTTGGGTCACCTCCCTGGAATGTGGGTCGATATGAGCCAACGGGTGATTCATCGGGAGCGACAACTGCTCCGCGAGCGTGACGAAGCGCAGATGTTGCTTATTAACCTGCACCAATCCCTGTCCAGTCTGGATTCCGGTCTCGTTCACCTGTCTCCAGAGTGGAAAATCAATTGGTGGAACGCGCCGGCGTCTGGATTACTGGGCTTGCGTGAAGGCTACGATACCGATGCCGCGCTATTTAACTTGGTGCGGACACCGGAGCTGGTCCGTTTCGTTGAAGAAGGTGATTTCGAGTTGCCGATCACATTGGCCTCTCCGATCACCACCGGGCGGATGTTGGAATACAAAGTATGCCCTATTCAAGATAGCGGCTTTTTGCTTGTGATTCGCGATGTCACTCGCTTCACACGACTGGAGCGGATGCGTTCTGACTTTGTCGCCAATGTGAGCCACGAGTTGAAAACACCGCTCACAGTCATCACAGGGTACCTTGAAACCATTCTCGACAATCAGCTCGTGACAAGCCAGGGTGTGCGCGCGGTGGAGCAAGCACTCAAACAGTCCGGACGCATGAATCGGCTATTGCAGGACTTACTTCTCCTGTCACAACTCGAGACAACGGCACCGGATCCCAAACCCACTCAAATCCGTGTCAGCGACATTCTCGAACATGCAGTTCGCGAGGCAAACGAGGTGAAAAATGCATTGCAGCGCGAGACTACGCAAATCCATGCGATCACAACAAGTGACTACAATTTGCTCGGCGATTGGAATGAACTGACCTCAGCCATTAATAATCTGGCAAGTAATGCTGTGCGATACTCGCCAGACGGGGCCGTCATTGAACTGGCCTTTGCGGTGCGCAATGGCCAAGGTTTGCTGACCGTTCGAGATAACGGACCGGGAATCCTGCCTGAACATCTGCCACGACTCACGGAACGATTTTATCGGGTAGACAATAGCCATTCACCGGCGACCGGCGGAACAGGCCTCGGCTTGGCAATTGTAAAGCACATTCTATTACGGCACGGTGGAAGCTTAGAGATCGACTCCAACCCGGGAAGTGGATCAGAGTTTCGGTGCGTATTCCCAAAAGAGCGGACGACCACAGCACGGTGATCGTCCATACGCATACTGCGGATTAACTGTTTTTGAGTGTCTCTTCGACATTGGTCACGGATAAGTGCCGAACATCCGTGCCCTTGACCAGATAAATCACATGCTCTGCAATGTTTGTTGCGTGATCGCCCACACGCTCAAGTGCGCGAAGCACCCACATGACGTTCAAGACATGACCAATCTCACGGGGATCCTCAATCATGAACGTTGCCAATGACCGAAGTGCCGATTGGTAGATTCGATCCACTTCTTTATCACGACGCGCAATATCCAACGCCATATCGACGTCTAATCGCGCAAATGAGGTCAGCGAGTCACCCAATAAACGAATCACCTGCTCACCAATCGCACGCACTTCAACCATACCAACCGTCGAGTTGCGGCCGGCTTCGTGTGCTTGTTGCGCCATCAGTGCGACTTTATTGGCCTCGTCACCGGCGCGCTCGAGATCACGCACGATCTTCGACACGACGAGTACCAAACGAAGGTCCGATGCAGTGGGCTGGCGCCGTGCAATGACACTTTCAACCAGCTCATCAATTCGGATCTCCCACGCGTTCACACTGTTTTCAGCAGAGCGAATCTGCTCAACCAGCGCAGAATCAAAGCTTTCCTGGCACTGCACCGCAAGGCGGACCTGGCGCTCAGCCAGGCCACCCATTTTCATTAAATCCGCGCAGAGCTCTTCAAGCTCTTCGTTGAACTCGCTGGAAATATGACGCGCAAAGTCGCTCTTGAGATCGCTCATGATTAACCGAATCGTCCTGTAATGTAATCTTGTGTGAGTTCATGGGTCGGGTTGGTGAAAATTTGTTTGGTTTCACCCACTTCGACCAACGTCCCCAAATGAAAATATGCAGTCCGATCAGAGACACGAGCCGCCTGCTGCATAGAGTGGGTCACGATCACAATGGTGTACTGCTCACGGAGTTCGTGAATCAATTCTTCCACTTTTGCGGTTGCAATTGGATCCAGTGCTGAACACGGCTCGTCCATCAAGATCACCTCTGGGCTCACAGCAATAGCGCGCGCAATACACAGACGCTGTTGCTGACCACCGGACAGACCTGTACCGGCTTCGTTCAGACGATCTTTGACTTCATTCCACAAACCGGCGCGGTGCAATGAGCGCTCAACAATTTCATCCAACTCGACTTTGTTGTTCGCTAACCCGTGGATACGCGGACCATAGGCAATATTGTCGTAAATCGACTTCGGGAACGGATTTGGCTTCTGGAATACCATACCCACACGAGCACGAAGCGAGACCACATCAATTTTTGGATCATAGATATTGTCTCGGTCAATTTTGATCTCACCATCGACACGGCAAATATCGATCGTATCGTTCATCCGGTTTAAGCAGCGCAAAAACGTCGATTTACCGCAACCCGATGGACCGATAAATGAGATCACTTGGCCAACACCGATATCAAGTGTGACATTGTTAATGGCACACTTATCACCGTAATAGACATCAACATTACGTGCGGTCATTCGAGCATGCTCAACATACACCTCACCAATGGTCTTATCTGGAATCAGCCGGTCTTCCATTTTCTGATCTTTATCGGCTATTGCTGTATTTGTCATGGTTGTTTCCATCATTCAAATCCTTTTACCAACGGCGCTCTAATTTTTTACGTAACAAAATTGCGGCGGCGTTCATCGTAATTAAGAAGGCCAACAACACAATAATTGCAGCACTGGTCTTCGCAATAAACATACGCTCAGAGTAATCCGCCCACATGTAAATCTGCACCGGCAATACTGTACTTGGGTCTGTAATGCCGCCTGGAATATCGACAATAAATGCCACCATCCCAATCATCAAAAGTGGCGCCGTTTCCCCAAGTGCCTGCGCCATACCGACGATCGTTCCTGTCAGCATACCCGGCATTGCAAGCGGCAACACATGATGGAAGATTGTTTGCATTTTCGACGCACCAACACCTAATGCGGCATCACGAATACTTGGTGGAACCGCGCGGATGGCTGCTCTCGACGAAATAATAATCGTCGGAAGCGTCATTAATGCAAGGACGATACCACCGACCAATGGAATCGAACGCGGGATCCCAAAGAACATGATGAATACCGCAAGGCCCATGATGCCGAACACTACAGAAGGCACAGCAGCAAGATTATTAATGTTAATTTCGATAATCTCTGTCCATCGATTCTTTGGCGCAATCTCTTCTAAATACACCGCAGTCGCCACGCCCAACGGGAATGCGATCGCGATACACACAAACAGTGTGAAGATAGAGCCCATCAAGGCACCATTAATCCCGGCCATTTCTGCATCTCGCGATGCAGATCCAAAGAACAGATAATCGCTGAGCTCATAGCTCACACGCCCATCAGCCTCAAGGCGGTCAATGTAACTGATCTGCAGATCATTCAGACGACGGTTTTGCTCCGGCACATCACGCAGGATCAAACCTCGGAAAAATGAATCCACGTCATCGTCTAATGCAAACTTTACAGGCACGGTCTGACCCAGCAGATCCGGATTGTCGAGAATTAGATTGATTAATCGTCCAGTCGATCCGGTGGAAATCAGACCGCGTGCCGCACGACGTTCTGCGCGCCCTTCAGGATTGCCAATCGCCTCGTAAAACGCCTCGCGAACGATGGCTTCTGCATCACCTGAAAATAACGACTCCGCTGACGCATCGCCTTTTGGATCCAAGCGTTCCCGATCGAGTGTGACATCGAATGTCACATAGTGTTGGAACATTCCTGGGATTCCGGTGGTGAAGATTGCCGCGAACAACAGCACCAGAAGCGCTTACTTTTAAGTTGTCGTTAATTTTT
>JAGYIK010000090.1 GCA_018402605.1 Litorivicinus sp.
GAGGGATTTTTTGAGGAATTCCTCGCAAAATCTGAGATTTATCTGCCTTATGTGTGGCAAGAGGTGCAAAAGCGCGGGCTGCCTGCAGAGATCGCTCTATTGCCTTATGTCGAGTCCGCATACTCCCCTTGGGCCGTTTCTCCTGTCGGTGCTGTTGGGATGTGGCAGATCATGCCAGGCACCGCGCGGGTATTGGATCTGGACCTGGGTCAAACCTGTGATCAGCGCAGAGATATTGTGCACTCGACGCGAGCGGCATTGGATTATTTAGAGCAAATGCATGCCAAATTCGGCGACTGGCTACTGGCGATTGCCGCATACAACGCGGGTCCTGGACGCATCGAACGGGCCATCCGTGAAAACCGTCGGGCCGGCAAGCCAACTGATTTTTGGTCGCTCCGTATTCCCAGAGAGACGCGACGTTATGTCCCCAGACTTCTGGTGACACGCGACTTGATCCTGGATGCGAGGGCGCAGAATATCGCGCTACCCCTGATTACCTCGGACATTGGATTTAAGGCCGTGACGTTACAGGCTCCGATGGAGGTGTCATTGGCACAAGAGCTCAGCGGTCTGTCATTGACCGATATTCGGCGGTATAACCCGTGCATTCGGTCATGGATCACTCCTGCACAGGAACCGTACCAGCTCATTTTGCCCGATACCCATGTACAGGCCTTTGCTACAAAGCTCGTGAGCGTATCGGTTCGTGACTACGTCAGAACCCGCCCATACCAGGTCAGAACAGGCGATACGCTGAGTGAAATTGCGGCACGCACAGGTGCCAGTGTGTCCGAGCTCATGATGCTCAACGGCATGTCGAATTCACGCATTGTGGCTGGTCGAACCATACGGATACCGAGCACAAGTGAAAACATCTCGCAGCAACTCGCCCGCATGGAGCTCGGTAATGCGTACGGGGAAACCATGCGGTACCGCGTGCGTGCGGGAGACTCGCTGTGGAAGATTGCCCAGCGGTTTAGAACATCGGTGACAGCAATTCGTAAATTGAACAGCACATCAAACCTGATTCGGCCGGGTGAATATCTCACCGTTCCGGTGAATTAACCCCTGCGTTCTGCCAGATAGGCTTCGATCATGCCCCGAGAAATCGATGCTTGGGGTGGAAGCTTTGGAAGGTGCTCGATGTTGAACCATTGCGCATCGATGATCTCAATTCCATCGACCTTGATGTCGCCCGACTTCCATTCGGCACGATAGCCAAGCATCAGTGAATGCTTAAATGGCCAACTTTGGCTGCCTTGAAACTGGATCCGGTCAATTTCAACACCCACCTCCTCTCGAATCTCGCGATGACATGCGTGCTCGGCGGATTCGCCAGCTTCGACAAATCCGGCAAGCGTTGAATACATCCCGTCAATGAAGCGCGGTGAGCGCGCCAGTAAAAGCTCATCGCCACGGGTAATTAACACAATCACGCAGGGCGAAACACGAGGATAGGACGCCAACGCACAGCTCGGACAGACACGCCCACGATCTGATGTGCTTTGCACCATCTCTGCCCCACATCGCCCGCAAAACTGATGTTCCTCTAAGAAGTCGATAAGTTGCATACCCGCATTGACTGGAATGAATGCCTCTGAAGCCAGATTGATCAACACAGGCCGTAGCGGTGCGAATTCAAATCCCTCGGTCTCCACAGCGACCCTCGCAGCGTAATAGGTCACATCGAAAAGCGTTCCCACGAGAATCTGAGGCGCACTCTGGAGCTTCGGATCATCCTCGGCCAAGAAGATAGGTTGCCCTTCTGATGAGATGGCGATTTCTCGGCTCGATGAGCACACCATGACGCGCCTGCGTCTGCCGAGCGCTTCACCCGGATACCATCGGATTTCGTGATGATCACCGAGCCACCGAGTCATGCGCTAGCCTTGATCCCAGAGTGGCGCATGCTGTTCGCGCATTGCGTCCAAAAGACGCTCATGATTGTGTTTTTCATCCTCCGAAGCGCGTCGAACGATTGGCGTGCGCCCAGTGACCTCGAGTTGCCGGACGCTTTCAAACCGTGTGCCTCCAGGATTGGCCTCTTTGGCCACGAACATATGAGATTGCTCGCGCGTCATTGCGAGGTACACGTGGGTCAATAATTCCGCGTCAAGGAGTGCACCATGTAACTTCCGCTCGGACGCATCCACCTTATAGTCGCGACACAAGGCATCCAGTGAGTTTCGCTTACCTGGGCGCTTCTCGCGAGCCAGTGCCAGAGTGTCAACCGCCGCCCGCCAAGCATGAGCTCCTCCATCCGAGGTGCTCCCTGGAATCCGAGCGAGTTCCGCATTTAAGAAACCCACATCAAAGCTAGCGTTGTGGGCGATCAGTTCGGCGCCTTGTGCGAAATCAATAAACTCCGACGCGATACCTGCAAAATTCGGTTTGTCGGCTAAAAATTCATCCGTGATTCCATGTACTGAGATGGCCTCAGGGTCGACTGCCCGCTCAGGATTAATGTAGACGTGAAAAGTGCGATTCGTCAGACGCCGATTGACCATCTCAACACAGCCTATCTCGATCACCCGATGACCATGTGAAGGGTCAAGTCCTGTAGTCTCAGTATCTAGGATGATTTGACGCATGTTTCTACCCCTTGATTTGCAAGCGCGTCCGCCTGTTCGTTCCCCGGGTGTCCCGCGTGGCCTTTAACCCAGTGCCAATGCACGTCATGTCGAGCGCACAATGCATCGAGTTGTTCCCACAAATCCTGGTTGGCGACCGGTTTCTTCGCAGCTGTTTTCCAGCCATTGCGTTTCCAGTTCGCAAGCCAGCGGGTAATGCCATCTTTGACATAGACAGAATCGGTGTACAGCTCAACACGACAGTCCCTTTTCAATGCCTGAAGACCTTCGATCGCAGCGGTGAGTTCCATCCTGTTATTGGTCGTTTGCTGTTCGCCGCCAAACAAGGTTTTTTCATGATCACCGTGTTGCAGCACAACGCCCCAGCCACCGGGACCCGGGTTACCTTTGCAAGCCCCATCGGTGTACATCACAACTGTTTGGCTCACAGACGCGTGAAGTCCTTATCTGTGCGCGCCAGTAAGTTTTCGATGCGATCGAAAACAGCATCCGCACTGTCACGGCCGAGACGTGATGCAAGGGACTTCTTTTCGTGCCACTGCAGCCCAACCAATTGGTGATCAGCCATCCATTCGATCAAGACATCATCTGAGGTGGCGACCCGATCACACAACCCCTTCTCTAGCGCATCGGTTCCATAGAAAATTGAACCGTCAGCGACTTGGTCAAGATCCAAAGCTGGACGACGTGCTTGAATCCAATCCTTAAACAGAACATGTGTATGCTCAAGGTCTTCTTTGAACTTCCGTCGGCCCTCTGGTGTGTTTTCACCCAAGACCGTCAGCGTGCGCTTATGCGCACCTGCGGTGTGGAGCTCGACATCGACCTCTCGGCTTTTGAGAAAACGATGTAGATTCGGAACCTGTGCGACGACGCCAATGGAGCCCAGTACCGCAAAGGGCGCGGCCACGATCTCTTCAGCACACACAGCCATCATGTAGCCACCGCTTGCGGCGACGGTATCCACACAGGCGGTGAGAGAAATCCCAGCATCGCGTAATCTCGACAGCTGAGAGCTTGCCAGTCCATAGGTGTGCACGAGGCCGCCGGGAGAGGTTAAGCGCACCATGACGCGCGCAGGCCTCGGTTGCATGGCGAGAATTGCGTTCACTTCTTGGCGGAGCGACGCGACCTGAGAGGCCTTCATATCACCCTTGAAGTCGAGGATCACCGCCATCGGCTTTGGATCAGTTGCAGTCACTGGATCGTTGGCGGCCTCATCTTTTGATGCAGTTTTTTTGAAACGGCCAAGCAACGCCTTGATCCGCTGTGGCATGGTCTTTTTCGCGTTGGACTGCATCCCATCCAGTAATTGCTGGATATCATCTGTTTGCTTCTTAGCGCGCTCAGAGAGATTGGTGATACGAATGTGTCCTTTACCGTCCTCACCACCCTGTGATGCTCGAGCTGACAGGCCAACCACAGCGACAATCGCCACGACGATGGTCAGGGTCTGTAACAGGAATAGGCCATACGAGGAGAAAAAGTCGATCATGGCCGATTCACCTGTGTTTTCGAATTCACCTGAGACCAGAATTCTTCGGCCTCCTGTTGAACTCGAATATCCGCTAAAGCGCCGGCAAGCTCAGCTTGTTGTTCAGGAGCGGCCTCGGCAAGCTGTATCGCGTCTACACGCGCTACAACAATCGGACGTCCAGCAATCGACTCCATTTGCGTTGAGGGTGCCTGCTCGGGTGCTGGCGCGTTAAACGCCACTCTTAACCAATCGGGATCGATCTGCGCGTCACCCTCGCGGCTCGATTCTGAGAAGGACGCTAACTGGATGAGATCGCGGTCAATATCCGCTGGAAGACCGGCTTGTCCTGAATCCCAGTGCGCTTGTATCGCAGCTGCAATCGATTGTGCCTGTTCAAACTGTGCCTGTGCTTTTAACTCTTCAGCGATTGCATCACGCACTAACTCAATCGGCTTAAGTTGCGCCGCCTGGTAATCGGCAACCCGGAACGTCATCCAAACACCCGGCTCAACCTCAAAGACATCGGCATTGAGGTTGTTGTCGCGAAGTGTCGGGTCAAACGCACGTCGCA
>JAGYIK010000091.1 GCA_018402605.1 Litorivicinus sp.
TTGGATGGGTGTTATTGCGGGGCTTTTTCTGCTCGGATTTTGGCTCGGCATGCGACGCTTTGGGCGGCAAGGGACATACATCACAGGCCTCATCGGTGTTTTAACCATTGGCGGTGCGGGCTATCTGTATTGGGGCCTTGGCGCGTATTCGATGTCGCTATCAACGGATGCGCTCAATAGCCTGCCAGAGAACGAGCGGGCTTTTGTCATCGCGCAGGCTGCACAAGATCAGTTCATGGCGAACAATCGCGTTGCAGACCAGGATGTGGTGAACCTCTTTCGGATGGCGCTCGAACTCGATCCAAATCAAGTCACAGCGCTTGGATCGCTCGGTATCATTGCCTTTGAACGCAGTGACTACGGCCAGGCGGCTGCATTTTGGACGCGCATGCTCGGATTACTCCCTCCAGAGTCGGATCAAGCCAATGCAATTTCGGCCGGTATCGCCCGTGCAAACGAGCGTGCCGCAGCACAACAGGCGGCACTTGATGCGCTGCCAGCGGCCGAGATTGAGCTGTCTGTGCGGTTGTCGAGTGGCTTGCCGGACAGTTTGCGCGACGCCAATGTGTTTGTCTTCGCGCGTGCGGTGGGTGGTTCACCGCGACCTGTTGCAGCGAGGCGTGTATCAGCGACAGAGATACCACTGACGCTTCGCTTGTCAAATGAGGACGCGCTGATGGGTGGGCGGCTGTATCAGGGCTTGCAAGTCGAGGTGTTGGCTCGCATGACCATGGGTGATGCCAATGGTGCGACGGGTGATTGGTTTTCAGAAACCATTGTGCTCAATCTCAGTGACTCGAATCAGGCGCAACTGGTGATTTTACCACCAGCGTTCTAATACCAAGCGCGCCTTGCGTTTACGTGTTTTCTGTTCATAATTTCTCGAGCACTGATGGATCAGGCAAGAGTGGTATAGTCATGGCAGACGGATTTAATTTTGTGGCGTTCACGCCAGGGCCGGGTTTGGCAGAACAAATCACGACCTACGTGGAGCAACAAATCATCAATGGGTCATTCAAATCGGGTGATCGGGTTCAAGAATCGCGAATTGTGCGCGACCTCGGTGTCTCGCGTGGGTCTGTTCGCGAGGCTTTTCGGTTACTTGAGCGAAAACGGTTGCTTTGCATCGTTCCTCGTCGTGGGGCAGTGGTCGCGAAGTTGTCCCCGGCCCGCGTTTCAGATCTCAATACACTGGTTTTGTTGATGGTGTCAGCTGTGGTTCGCGATGTCGTTCCCGATTGGTCGGAAAAGCACGGCGAACGGTTTCAGAAGGCCTTAATTGATTCCAAGTCACAGTTTGGCGTGGTCAATCCCTTGTGTGCGTTTCGAAGTCTCTGTCAAATTCACGCCAATGCGGCCTATCCGGAGTTTCTCGCTGATTTGACGCCGACCCTAGACCGGCTCTTTGCAAAGCTTGTCCGGACCGACCGGGTGCGAGTCGAGGCGCTGGAGCACATGGTCTTATCCGATCTCACCAAAGCCCTTGCTGAACGCTCTGTAGAGACATGTCAGCGCGTTATCCAATTGCTTTGTCGTGGTTTGGAACGTAAATATCTTGAAACTCTGGAGCGCACTGGCTAGCTTCCTACCTAACAGAACACGGAAGCTAAATTTTTGCGCTTAAAAAGTATCAAGCTCGCGGGATTCAAATCCTTTGTCGACGCCACGACGGTTCCCTTTCAATCCAATATGACGGCAGTTGTTGGCCCGAATGGGTGTGGCAAGTCGAATATCATTGATGCCGTCCGCTGGGTGATGGGTGAGTCAAGTGCGAAGCACCTTCGCGGCGAATCGATGGCGGATGTCATTTTTAACGGCTCTGTCAGCAGAAAGCCGGTCTCGCGCGCGGCAATTGAGTTGGTCTTTGATAACCACGAAGGCCGAGCAGGTGGAGAATATGCTGCCTTTGCTGAAATCTCGGTCAAGCGCGAGGTCACGCGTGATGGCCAATCCAAATATTTCCTCAATGGCAGCGTTTGCCGACGCCGCGATGTGACCGATCTGTTCTTGGGGACCGGATTGGGCCCTCGATCCTATGCCATTATCGAGCAGGGCATGATCGCTCGGATTATTGAGGCGAAGCCGGAAGAACTCCGAACCTATGTTGAAGAGGCTGCCGGTGTTTCGAAATACAAAGAGCGGCGACGCGAGACCGAGAGTCGGATCGGTCGGACTCGAGAAAACCTCGAGCGGTTGACAGATCTATCCGATGAATTGGGGCGACAGCTCGATCGTTTGAAGCGCCAAGCGGATGCAGCGGCGCGATACAAAATATTGCGGGAGGATGCCCGCGATCTCGAGGCGCTCACGCTGTGGTATGAATTACAAAGTATCCGTGAGCAGGTCGACACGCATGTGCAGCGCAAACAGGATGCTGAGCGCGAGCTCGATCAACATCAGAGCCAACTCGCGGTAAACGAACGAGAGCGGATCGCGCAACAGATCGCGCGTGAAGAGGCGAACCGGGAATTAGAGACCGCCAATTCCGCGTACTACACCCATGCTGCTAATTTGTCCCGCCTTGAGGCCAATCGTGATGCCCATCAGGAGCAGCTCCTCGGTGCGCGCCGTCAACGCGAACGAATTGTTGGTGACGTTGAAAAACTCACCCGTTTGATGGATGAGGATGCGATGCAGGCCAAACGCGCCGAAGATGAATCAACTACGCTGGCACCGGAGATCGATGCGCTGGAAACCCGTCAGCAGGATGTGGCGCGCCAAATCACAGCGATAGAAGAAAAGCTCAGTGTGGTTGACCTTGAGCGAGGCCACCTTGCCAGTGAGCTTGGACGGGTGAAATCGGAGCTCACGCGTCTTGAGACAGAACGCTTGGGGCTTGATCGTCAAGCGACATTGGAGCGAGCGCGCTTGGCCGATATTGATCGTGCACTTCTGACACTCTCCGACACGGATCCTGCACTGATCGCTGAGACCTCAGAGGCACTCGCTTTGGTTGAACAGCAGGTGCACGCCATGTCAGTCGTCTGCGAGCAACAGGCAGAGCGCTTCACCGAGGCATCTGACACATTAATCGAGGTGGAAGAACGTTGGTCTGAGGCCAGCGCCGCAGCTGAAACCGCATCTGCAGAGCTTGCGCGTGCGCAGCGAATCATCAAGGCAGAGGCAACAATCGACGATGCCGAGACTGAAGTGTGGGTGGCATCGCAATCGACAATAGTCGGCCGAGCAGTCGAGTTCTTGCAGTTACCCGAGCATGCACGATCGGCGTTTG
Source organism: Litorivicinus sp. (assembly GCA_018402605.1). Classification (GTDB taxonomy): domain Bacteria; phylum Pseudomonadota; class Gammaproteobacteria; order Pseudomonadales; family Litorivicinaceae; genus HIMB30. The sequence continues at coordinate 3,233 of JAGYIK010000091.1, forward strand.
AGACGTGTTTTCCTGATTGGTTAGCAGCCTTTGTGTCGACCGATCTCAAGCAGATTGATGTCAATACGCTGCCGGCCGGTGTGCGCGTCATTGATCAATCCGCATTGGCCTCTCTCGGTCAGCGTGTGCAACTTACGGAGCACCCTTGGGAGGCGGGCGAGGGGTATACGCACGCGGGTTTAAAATACGGTCAGGGTTGGATTGAGCGGGTGGCAGGATCTGCGACTGGTATTCTTGATCTTCAGGCGAAAATCCCATCACTGGAATCGGCATGTGCGCTTGCCGATGCAGCGTTGGAGCAGTTGCACAGCGCGCTTGCGGACGCCAGAGCCTACCGGGACAGTGTTCTTGTCGAGAAAAAAGATGCAGATCAGCAATTGGCTGCGTTACAGACAGAAAAAATTAGCGTGTCGAACCGTTTGCTCGGCATGCAGGCGAAGGCAAAAGAGGTGGCCGAGAGCCGAGATCGACTAACGCGCGAGCGCCAATCACTTGATGCAGCGGCTGCGGGTCTTCATGACGAAACGGCGAAGCTCGATGCACAACTCGAGAATGTGCGTGCGCTGAGGTCGCAACTGCAAGACAGTTTAACGCCGGTACATCAGGCGCTCGACGCGGATAAAGCGACGTTGACACGTTTACGTCACGAGAGTCAGCAGATGGGACAAACTCGGACTGCGTTGGCAGTGCAGTCTGAGCGACTCACAGGCCAGATTGAACGCGCACAATCACAAATGGCAAGGGTGAAAGCCCAGTTATCGCAACTTGAGGCGGAGCTTAAAGCGGCAGTCGCTGAGGAGACGCGTTTGCTTGAGCATCCGGCGGTGACACCGGAGGCGCTCAGTGATGCTGTGGCCCAAAGTCAGGTGCTCGAGGAGGGTCTGACGCGAGCGCGTGTGACCTTGGGTGAATCGGACGCGAAACTTCGCGAACTCGAGCAAGCACGCTCCGAATTAGAGCGTCAGCGCGAGGATATTCAAACACGCCTCGGGGACATCCGTTTGCAGCAGCAGGCGGTGGAAATTGAGCAGCAGCGATTGCAGGATGCGCTGAAGGCCAAGGAGGCGACTGAGGCGAAATTGGTCGAGCTCGAGCAGCGTTTTGGTGACTTGAACCAAGCGCGTGAAGAGCTCGCCAGGGTCGAGACCCGTATCGAACGGTTGGGGCCGATCAACTTGGTGGCCGTCGAGGAATACCAGCGTGAACTTGAGCGCAAAACTGAACTTGATCTGCAGCACGCGGAGCTGACTGAAGCACTCGAGACGTTAGAGGATGCGATCCGTAAGATCGATCGTGAAACACGTGCCTTGTTCCGCAACACATTTGATGCCATCAACCAATCGTTTGGAGAGA
>JAGYIK010000092.1 GCA_018402605.1 Litorivicinus sp.
CGCGGCGGCGTACTTCAGAGAGCACACCGGCTTTTTCACAGGCACGCTTAAAACGACGCAGTGCGACGTCAAAGGGCTCGTTGTCTTTCATCTTTACAGCAGGCATTCAGATGCACCCATCCTTCATAAAAATTGTCGATTCGTTTGGATTTCCCACTCAGGGCGCGAGAGAATACCAGTGTTGCAAAAAAAAGGGAACCAAATGCGCGTCTTAGGAATTGAGACTTCATGCGATGAGACCGGTGTCGCGATTTACGATACGGCACAGGGCCTGCTGGCCCATCGTGTGCACAGTCAGATTGATGTGCATGCGCACTATGGCGGTGTGGTACCAGAGCTGGCATCACGGGATCACGTGCGTTATCTGCGCCCACTTGTCGATGAGACCTGCGAGGCGAGTGGGCTGAAGACAGCCGATTTGGATGCGGTGGCCTACACCACAGGGCCGGGTTTATTGGGGGCCTTGTTGGTCGGTGCGACCTTCAGTAAAACCTTGGCCTTATCGCTTGGGATTCCGGCGCTTGGCATCCATCACATGGAGGGACATTTGCTCGCGCCGCTGATGGAGACCCCGGATTTGCCAACTCCCTTTGTCGCGCTCTTGGTCAGTGGCGGCCACACGCAGTTGATTTTGGTTCGCTCGATTGGAGATTATGAATTGCTGGGGACAACACTCGATGACGCCGCCGGTGAGGCTTTCGATAAGACCGCAAAGTTACTTGAGCTTGGCTATCCTGGCGGCCCAAAAATCGCTGCCTTAGCCGAGCAGGGCGATGCAACACGGTTTGCCTTTAGCCGGCCGCTTTCCGATCGCCCCGGCTGTGATTTCAGTTTTTCAGGATTAAAAACCCAAGTCCTGACAGAAGCGAAAAAATGGGTTGATGCGAATCAGCTCGATGCGCAAACCAAAGCGGATTTGGCTGCGAGCTTCCAACAAGCCGTTGTCGATACCTTGGTGCTGAAGTGCCGTCGTGCTCTGGAAATCACCGGTGCGAAGGCACTGATCATGTCGGGCGGCGTCAGCGCCAATCGGAATCTGCGGGCAGCCTTGAAGGCGCTTGAATCCGAGGGTGTGATGGTGGCCTATCCAGCGCCTGAGTTTTGCACGGATAATGGCGCCATGATCGCATTTGCCGGTGCCACACGCCTGTCGGCTGGCCAAAAGGATTCGACCCACGCCATCCATATTCGTCCACGTTGGCCGTTATCTGAACTTCCTGAGGTGTCTTAATGGACCGTTTATACATTACCCGTTTGCCGCTTTTGTCTCTAATTGGGGTGTATCTGCATGAGAAGGAAAACCCGCAGCCTCTGTATTTGGATTTGCAATTGACGCTGTCGTTGGCAGAAGCGGCGGAGTCCGATGATCTCGAGGACACGATTGACTATGCGGCCCTGTGTCATGACATTCAGGCGGCAGCAGCACGCGAGCACTGCAATCTGGTCGAGCGCCGGTTGACCGAACTGATGGAGATTGCGCTTTGGGATTCCCGCGTGGAAGAGGTGACTGGTCGGCTTTATAAACCGGGTGCCGTGCCGGGTGCTGAGATCTCCATTGAGAGAACGCTCAGTCGTTCCGCGTAAATCGCCTCACCGAGCGCTTTGCCACTCAGCCCAGCTACTTTTGGGCTTTGTGCCGTGACATGGCGCACGCGGCCGCGATAGGCCATCATTCCGCACGACTGGTATCAGGTGAATCCGGTTGAATCCCAGTACACGTAGTGCTTGATCGATCGCGGCGTCCGGTGGATTGCCGCGCAACCAGCCAAGCAGCTGCATGGTATCCAAGAGCGCCTTCGCATCGCGTTTTGTGACGCTCTTGAGACACATTGCGGCTCGGCATAGGGTGCTTCTATGGGTGGACAATTTGAAGTGCGCTCGATACCGATCGAAACAGGCGTCGGTGGGTTGATTGCACAAGACCCACTCGACCCAGCGGGTCTCCAAATCCGCTGTCTGAAATGCGACCGGCAAAGCCGTGCACTCGGGCGCAAGGACGTCAGTGATACCCAAGGTGCTCAAGTGTGAGAGTCCCGCCAGTGGATCGTTTGTTTGCAGTGTGCGATCGAGTTCTTGCATGATCCGCTCGACTGAGAGCTCGGCGAGCGTTGGCGCCATCTCGCGCATCAAGGCCTCGGTCTCCGGAGCCAGCTTGAAGCCGAACGGGGCGAGCTTTGCGAGAAACCGAACACCGCGCAGAATCCGCAGCGGATCTTCACGGAATGCATCGGATACATGGCGTAACACGCGATCTTCGAGATCCTGTTGACCACCGTAGGGGTCGGTGATCCGACCCTGCCGATCGATGGCCATGGCATTGATGGTGAAGTCGCGCCGGAGGAGATCCGCCTCAAGGCTGACGCTAGGATCTGCATGGACCTGAAAGCCCGTATGACCAGCTTGGGTCTTTCGCTCTGTTCGGGCCAGTGCCAGTTCCACATGCGTTCTGGGGTGCAAAAACACAGGGAAGTCTTGGCCGACCTGAAGACATCCGCGACTCCGCATCGTTTCAGGGGTTGTGCCTACCACCACATAATCCATGTCGTGAGGGGTGACTCCAAGTAAGCGATCGCGCACCGCGCCGCCGACCACATGGATCTCAAGCCCCGCGCATTCCGGTCCTTCAATGGGTTGAAACAGTGCGTCAGTCGACATCGGCACAGGGCACTTGGATCAGAGCGTGGTCATCAAGACGGAGTGCAGAGAGGGGGCCTCCATACACACACCCGGTGTCGAGTGCGTAGACCTCGCTCGTGCGGCGCGCGCCATTGAGCGTAGCCCAGTGGCCAAAGACGATCCGTCGATCAACCGGCACACGATTCGGGGCATCCATCCAAGCGACAAGGCCTGCTGGCGCATCGGTTGGCGCCTCTTTATGCGTTAACTCCAACTGAAAATCGAAAGGCTCAACAAAGCGCATCCGGGTCGAGGCATTGATCACAAATCGTGCCCGCTCATCCGCATTGGTGGCATCCTTCGGATGCGCGGGCGTATCGCCATACATGCTCTGAAGATGATCAACCCAGGCCTCTGATTGTAAGCGGGTGTGCACCAGTTCGACTGCATCCAGCCATTGGTGCCGATCCCATCCGGGCCAGATTCCCGCATGCACGATGAGTGCGTTCAGGTCTGGCATATCAATCGTCAGTGGACAGTGCCGGTACCAATGCACGATGGCATCCAGGTCGGCGGACTCGAGGATTACATCTGTTCTGTCTTTGGGTTTCGATGGTTTCAAGCCCGATGCAACCGACAAGAAATGTAAATCGTGATTACCCAAGACCGCAGTCGCAGTATCTTGATGATCCAAGACCCATTGCAGCACGGACAGTGAATCAGGCCCCCGAGCGACGAGATCGCCTGCACAGATGACATGGTCGATTCCCGCTCGGAACTGACAGGCTGTCAGCAACGCCTTCAGGCTCTGGAAACAGCCTTGGATGTCGCCAACAACATAGGTTGCCATCAGTGCAGCGCGCTCGGTTTTAACAGGCTAAAGACAGGGATGGCAGCACGGAAGGTTTCCCCGTCTGCTGAGACCATCTCAAAGTATCCCTCCATGGTGCCGACGGCTGTTTCAAGCACGGCACCTGAGGTGTAATTGAATGCATCCCCTGGAACGATGGTGGGTTGTTCCCCGACCACGCCATCGCCGTGCACTTCACGAACCAAGCCATCGCCATCGGTGATTTTCCAATACCGATGCAGGAGTTGTGCAGGCAATGTGCCCTCATTGTGAATACTGACCGTGTAGGTAAATACGAAACGTTTTTCCGACGGGTCAGATTGCTCAGCGATGTAGGTGGAATGCGCATCGACGCGAATCAAATATCTGAGGTCTGTGTACATCAGAATGTCTCCAACTGAGTCAGGGCATTGGCAAGTGTGACATAGGTTTCCACAGAGAGGGTCTCAGGTCGTGCACTGGGGTCGATATCAAAGGCCTCCAGCTGGATCTCTGGCGGTAGGTCTTTGAGGTTGTTGCGCAGCGTCTTGCGCCGCTGTGCAAAGGCCATCCGCACCAAGCGTTCCAATACTTTTGGGTGTGCGATGCGGGCTGCTTTTTCTGCATTTGGAATAATTCGAATGACCCCCGAGTCCACCTTGGGTGCTGGGGCGAAGGCATCTGGCGGCACATCGATCAGCGGCTCGACATCTGAGGTGGCTTGAATCATCACGCCAAGGCGTCCATAGGCACTGTTACCCGGTGCGGCGCAAATGCGTTTCACCACTTCGTGTTGCAACATGACATGGATGTCTTGAATCTGAGGCCCAAGTTCCAGCAGTTTAAAGAGCAGCGGTGTGGAGATGTTATAGGGCAGGTTGCCCACCACGCGAAGCGGCGTCCCAAACGGGGCAAAATCCACCTTCAGCACATCTTGATTGACCAGGCGACAGCGCTCGGGCGCTTTGCTGACAAAGCTGGCGATGAGACCTGGAATCAAATCCCGATCCAATTCGATCAGTGTCAGGTCGCACCCGGATGCAAATAACCCCTCTGTGATCGCTCCATGACCCGGACCAAT
>JAGYIK010000093.1 GCA_018402605.1 Litorivicinus sp.
TGAAGCTGGTGTCACTGACGCTTTAAAGATCATCCATAAAGAACTCGATACCACCATGGGCCTGTGTGGGCGCACTCGCCTTGAGGATGTAAATCAGGATATTCTTATCGTCCCTGACGGTTTTCATCGCCGGTAACGAGCTGGCGACTCGCGACTTTTAACTCCTAAAAAGGACCCCGCTCGATCGTGTCAAACGCATTGATTCTGGAACGCATTCTCGGGAGTGTGATCCCGGTCTTAATTATTGTCTTAGTTGGTTACGCATACGGGCGGTGGCGGAAGCCCAATATCACCACAATCAACCAGATCAACATGGAACTCTTCGTTCCCATGCTGATTTTCTCGGTTTTGGCATCCAAATCCGTTGACCTCACAGACTACTGGCCACTGGTGGTCGGTACGATCGCCGTCATCCTTGGCTCAGGCCTTTTGGTCTGGCCATTTTGCAAGCTCACCGGAATCGATCCAAAAACACTGATCCCACCGATGATGTTTACCAACACGGGTAACCTTGCGCTGCCTTTAGTGCTTTTGGCGTTTGGTGAGGCCGCGATGCCGGCAACGATTGTTGTGTTTATCGTCTCGCAGTTTTTGCACTTCACCCTTGGTTTTTACATTCTCGATCGACATGCCAAGGTGTTGAATCGCATTTCAGTGCCCACCATTCTCGCGACGGCAGCCGGGTTGCTCGTTGGGTTCACGCACACCAGCATCCCAAGTCTCGTCATGATCCCAATGGAAATGTTGGCGCAAATTGTGATTCCCATGATGCTCTTCGCGCTGGGTGTCCGCATGCAGGATGTCACCACAAACGATTTGGGCGTTGGCTTCACGGCAGCAATCCTATGCCCAGTGACCGGCTTGGCACTCGCTTTTGCTTTGCAGCCATTTTTGCAACTGGATCCCTTGCAGTGGAGTGTGTTTTTGGTCTTCGCAGCACTCCCCCCAGCCGTTCTCAATTACATGGTAGCCGAGCGCTACAACCAAGAGCCAACGCGGGTCGCTTCGATTGTTCTGATCGGGAACATTGGTGCAATTTTTTGGATGCCAATCGCGCTGGCCTTGGCGCCACCCTTTTAGTTCGGACGAATGCGCTGATACTCGAAATCTGCTCCAGGATCGATTTTTCGACCCGGAGCGATGTCCCGATGACCAACGATATGATCTCGAGAAATGCAATAGGCCTGACACAGCGCGTCACACAGCCCGCTGAGGGACGCATATTGCGCATCGGTAAATGGGCCCTCCTCAGGTCCAATCAACTCAATGCCAATGCTGAAATCATTACAGGCAGAACGTCCCTCAAACTCTGAGATACCGGCATGCCACGCGCGCTGATTGAAAGCGACACATTGATAGACATCCCCTTCACGACCCACGACTAAATGCGAGGATACACGCACACCCGCGAGCGCCTCGAAGTACGGGTCAGTACTGCAATTAAGATGCCCCTGAAAAAAACCAAGCACAGGAAGGGGATTAAAAGTGTCTGGTGGGAGCGCAATGCCGTGAATCACGATCAACGAAATGTCATTCTCAGGGCGTGCGTCAAAATGTGGGCTCGGAACCCACACCGCTTCAGAAATCCGATGATCATGCATGGTAAAAGTAGTGCTCATCTTGGTACATTACGTCCTTTTAAAGTCGGAAACCACAGTGACTGCATTACCGCTCATCGTCGGCTTCGGCGGCATCAACGCCGCAGGTCGAAGCTCAGATCATCAAGCCTTTCGGCGACTCGTCTTTGACACGCTATCGGCCAATGAGCAGTCACGGACTGTCAATCAGCTCGGCGCCATTTCAGGCATGGGCCCTGACACTGCCAATGATCCCATTCATCGACAGCGCGTGCTCGATCAATCACTGATTCGGCGTATCCATCCAGACTGGTTCGATCCAGATGCGGTCCCCATGCATCGGCTGGGGCACACAAAAGAACACACCTCTGTGTGGCTTGGGCCATTGCAAACACCAGACCCTCTGCCAAAAGGATGGACCCTCGGCCGGACCGAAGGCCGCTTGACCGAGTACGTCATCGAAGCCGGTGACCTCTTGGCACCCTGCACGAAGCGGTTGTCGGTGCAGGCGGCAGGAATGGCACCAACAGGTTTTCGACCCGAATTATTCTACCCATCGCGACATCATCCGCGGACCCTGCAGTTGGCATTATTTGCGCTTTCAGATTGCTGGCTAAGTTCAGGCCTCGAATGGACGCAGGTACGGCAACACATTCGTCCAGACCAAGTGGCGGTGTTTGCTGGGTCGTCGATTGGCCAGATGGATGACTATGGGTTCGGTGGGATGCTCAAAAGCGCATTACTTGGTAAGCGCACCACATCGAAACAATTACCGCTTGGCTATCCGCAAATGCCTGCAGATTTCAGCAATGCTTATGTACTGGGAAGCCTCGGGCGTTCGGGCGCCAGCATGGGTGCGTGTGCGAGCTTCTTATACAACCTCCACCATGCTGTTGATGGGATCCAGGAAGGTCGCTATCGCATCGCGATCGTCGGCGGAGCCGACTGCCCCATCACGCCTGAAGTAATTGAGGGGTTCCGCGCCATGGGCGCGCTGGCTGAGGATGCTGGACTCAGAGCGCTGGATGGTCTTTCTGAACATGAAACACCGGATTATCGGCGCACCAGTCGACCGTTTGGCCTGAACTGTGGATTCACCATGGGTGAATCGAGTCAGTATGTGATCCTGATGGACGACGCGCTCGCCCTTGAAATGGGCGCCAGTATCTTTGGCTCTGTTCCACTTGTGGCGAGCCATGCAGATGGTGGCAAACGGAGTATCTCAGCGCCAGGTGCAGGGAATTACCTAACCTTGGCGCAGGCCGCAGCTGGTATTCGTGATCTCTTGGGTGCTGACGTCCTGGCCAATGAGACACTCGTACAAGCCCATGGCACCAGTACGCCGCAAAATCGCGTGACCGAGTCCGATGTGCTCTCGCGTGTTGCCAAGGCGTTTGGTATCAACGCTTGGCAGGTGACTGCCATCAAGAGTCAACTGGGCCATTCCCAAGGTACCGCTGGGGGTGATCAGTTAGCGATCAGTTTGGGTGCCTTCGCGAATCAACTGATCCCAGGAATCCAGACCACAGATGCGCTGGCCCCCGATGTCGTCACAGACGGTCTCGAGTTCGTATTACAAACCAAGAACCATCCTCTGAAAGCGGCACTCATCAATGCCAAAGGGTTTGGTGGCAATAATGCGACTGCAGCGATTTTGTCACCCGAGGCGACAGCCTCACTGCTCGAAGCGCGACATGGATCAGTCGAGATCCAGGGTTCGGCGTTGGTGAGAGAAAAACAGGCCCGTTACCGTCACGAGATCGATCGGGGCACTATTGAGATTCTGTATCATTACGGTGAGCAAATTGTCGAAGGCTCTGATCTGGAAATCAGCGATCAAGCGATCAAAATCCCTGGTTTCGGCGAAGCGATGCACCTCGATCAAGGCCGTCGGAAATACTCAGATTTGATCAAACCGTAGTTGCAACGCGAAGACCAATGCGTCTTCACGACAATCGCCTGCCGGGTAGTAGTTGTTGCGCCGACCGATTTCGTTAAAGCCATGGTTCAAGTACATCTGAATGGCGGCGCGATTCGACTCGCGAACCTCCAGAAACATCTGACTGGCGTGTTGATCAGTTGCATCGAGAATCAGATGTCGAAGCATCGCGCCGCCAATACCTCGCGCCTGCCACTCTGGATCAACCGCCACATTGAGCAGGTGCGCTTCGCCGACAGTAATGGACAAAAAGGCCTGACACACATGTGTTGGGTGACCCGGGATTTCCCCAAGCCAAATGCGATAGGGCACGGTCGTGCATCCACCGATAATAGCGCGCGACCAGGGGAAGTCGTATGCACGCGCCTCAAGCGCGCACACAGCATCCAAATCTGATTCCTGCATGCGCCGAAAGTGAAGCTCAGGCGTTGCCATTGCGATCTGTCTTCAACTGCTCCCAGAGCGCGCGTTTTGTCATTGGGTCACTGACAAGTTCAGTCATCGGGGGAAATAGCAGTGCATCGGCGGTCAACACCTGTGGATCAAGGCTCTGCAACGAAGTCAAAACGCGCGGAATCGGAGCCTGCATCTCAGCCCATCGCCGATGGAGCCAGGCATCAACGGCCTCTGTAGCAGCCGTGAGCGACGTATCAGGAACACCATCGATCGGCCAGTGAAAATACTGCCAATCAGCGTCTTGATGTGCATCGGAGACGACTCGCAAAATATCAGAGCATACCGCCGTCATGCGTCCATCCAGCAGGCCACTGGCCCACTCGGGCAACTCCACAAGCAACATGGCATCCGCAGTAATGGCAGACACCAGCGTAAATTTGACTGAATTCGCAGGGACAGATAACAATGCTGTATCGGCCTCAGCCTTTACCGCAACGCTCGGGTCAGCGAGAGGCGTCTCTGCCGGGACCGCCAGCTCAGCTGGTGCCAATGGTGCGTCTAACAGCTCAGAAAGTGGTGAGATT
>JAGYIK010000094.1 GCA_018402605.1 Litorivicinus sp.
TTTTGGTACAGCGACTCAAAACGCTGATCGACACATTTAAGGATCACAGCGCCAGTAGTCCTCGGGTTTTGTTTATCGACCGCACCTTTGGTCGATCATTGGTTAGTGAGTCTGCCCGTTTCTCGCAAGGTCTGCCTGCGGATGTCATTCCATATGAGGTCGACAATGTCGAACTGATTGGTCATGCCGAATTATTAGCAGCTCTCGGAGCCGGTGCGAGCGAAGCACTAATTTTGAAGTCACCGAAAACTGCAAAAACAGCGATTACCAGTCAACACGGACTGACCTCGCGGTTACTCGCAGGCACACCGGTCGACCCCGAACGCGTTCGGATACTCGATGTCGACTCTGTCGCCGCACTTGAATCTGCGCTGTACGCGAACCGCCTTCCCGATCTCAAATCCGTCGACGTAGCGCTTCTTGGTGGTCGCCGCGAGGTCTCGAAACAAGTTCTCAGCGCCTTCACCCAACATGACGGCGAAAGCGCGTTCTCGATTGCGCTCTCTCCGGGTGATCCATACGGAACAATCGAAGTCAACGCAGACAAGTGCACCCTCTGTCTCGCTTGTGTCTCGCAATGCCCGACAGGTGCCCTGAACGATCGATCCGATCGCCCCGAGATCAATATTGTCGAGAATGCCTGTGTCCAATGTGGGCTGTGCGCCAATACCTGCCCAGAGCAAGCCATCACACTGAAGCCACAATTTAGTCTTGGTAAACAGGTCCTCGATCAACAACCGCTGCACGGTGAAGATCCCTTCGAATGCATCGAATGCGGGCGGCCGTTTGGCGTGAAATCAACGATCGAGCGCATTATCGAGAAGCTGGATGGGAAGCACTGGATGTACACCGATTCGGACAACACCCGTCTGGTGAAGATGTGTGATGACTGCCGAGTGAATGCGCAGTACCACGACGCGAACGCGCCATTTAAAGGCGCAGATCGGCCGCGGGTGCGCACGACCGATGATTATCTCGACAGCTAAAGTCAGGGATTAAATTGAATCGGTCGACCCAGATCGAGAGGCTCTAACGTATGCACAAATGCAACGATGTCGTTGACTTGCTCTATACGCAGTTCAATCGGAGCGATTGTAATGAGATCGGGATCTTTTTCGATCCCAGATCCTTCCACTGTAATGAGCGCCTTGTGCGGACTTACGGCATAGAAACTCAAGAAGCGAACATACCAGTCTTCAAAACCGCGCATCGCGTGAAACGATGGCGAGCTATCCATTCCCGAATACTTTGCGGCCCGGTCCACTTTGTGACACCGACTGCAATGCGCAAGCGACAAGGTACGCCCGACATCGGCGTTACCGGTGATCACAATTGCAACCTCTTCAACCGGCGCGAGATCCACAGGTATCGCAATAGCGACACCTTGTTCTCTGTAGTCACTGATCGTGGCGCGACCCGCTTCACTCAGCAACCAGTCACGAAAGTGCAAATAATCAGCGTCGTCCTGCAGCCAACGCGCGGCATGCAAGTACCCGATCGATCCATCGTTCAGCTGGAAAATGGCAACACCAAATTCTCCCGAATCCTTCCGAAACTGGAGATCACCATCCCGCGGAAGACGGTCGAATCGGATTTGCGTTTTCAATGTGAATCGCGGCAACAGATAGTTGACCAATCCCTCCGGAATCCCGGATGCGATCGAAAGACTGGTCGCCCGAGCCGGAGCTACAGACAAGACAAGCGCCAAGAGCGACAGTTGGAGCACGATGTGCATTGTTTTTATCATTATCGACATTACCTCTATGCGGCTAAGCAACGTCCGCATTTATCATGACACAGGAGCACACCATGAGCGAAGACCAATTCAATCTATCCATGCGGAAATTCTTAAAATCCGTCGGCGTCACGTCACAACAGAAGATTGAAGAAGCCGTCAGAAATTTACCTGCCGACTTCAGTGGAAAAACCGTTTCCGTTACCGTGACATTGGAATCAAAGGACATCAATTTGAAGCATCAAGTGTCTGGCGACATTGAACTGCCCTAAGACAGGACGCTGACGTGAAAGAACCTCTCATCAAAGATGCTGGACTCATTGCCACTGATGGTGGCGGCAGTGCAGCACCAAAAAAACAAGCCCAGCAGCCCATCGAGGTCAAGGGCGTCAAGCACATCGTGGCGATCGCTTCAGGCAAAGGCGGCGTCGGCAAATCCACCGTGTCGTCGAACCTCGCGGTGGCGATGGCCATGCGTGGCCTGAAAGTTGGACTCCTCGATGCCGATGTGTACGGACCCAGTCAGCCGCGCATGCTGGGTGTCAGTGGTCGACCTTCAAGTCCCGACGGCCAAACAATTCTTCCACTGCGTAACCACGGCGTGACACTCATGTCACTCGGGTTGATGATGCCGGATGATGAGGCATTGATCTGGCGTGGACCGATGTTGATGGGCGCACTGCAGCAGATGCTGTCACAGGTGCAATGGGGACAGTTGGACGTCTTGTTCGTCGATTTGCCGCCTGGAACTGGCGATGTTCAGATGACACTCAGTCAAAAAGTTTCTGTCACCGGCGCTATTATCGTTTCAACGCCACAAGACATTGCACTCTTGGATGCGCGAAAAGGCATCGACATGTTTAACCGCATGCAAGTTCCACTCATTGGCCTCATCGAAAATATGGCTTCATTTGTCTGTGATGGCTGCCAAAAAGTGCATCACCCCTTTGGGCACGGTGGCGCAAAAGCTGAGGCGGAAAAACAGAACATGCCGTTCCTTGGAGAGATACCGTTGGATCTCGACATCCGAATTGCATCGGATGGCGGTGTACCCATGGTTGTCTCGAAACCGAAGAGTCCGCAAGCAAAGGCATTTCTCGACATCGCAGATGACATCATTGCCAGTGGAGTTTTGAAATAATGATGGGCGAGCTGATCACAGACCCCACCTTCCCGCCATTGCTGCAGGGAGAAAAGGTCGCCGCGACTGTGGATCCATTTTTGAAAGCACTCTCTGCCGCCGAACTGGGTGCAGACGCTGGCACAGTCTATTACTCAGAAAAAAATGACAGTCTTGAAGCCGCGATTGTTTTAGCACCAGAACATCCACTCATCGACAGTTTGGGGGTGTGCCACGCAATCATGCTGGCGGTCGCAGACAGCCTCGGAGCACTGGGCCCCGCCGAACTGGCGATTCACTTTACCTGGCCCTTCGGGTTTAAAGTTAACGGTGCACAATGTGGGCGGTTAAAGTGCGCCGCATCGACGCAGGATCCTGATGCAATCCCCACATGGTTGGTTGTTGGATTGGAACTCCCGTTTATGCGACCTGCTCACATCGAACCTGGAAATCATCCGGATCAAACTTGGCTGTATGAAGAGGGCTGTGTGGAGCTGACCGTACCACAAGTGATCGAGAGTTGGTCGCGCCATTGCCTGGTGTGGCTGAACACATTTCAGGATGAGGGATACACCAAAATCCAAGATCACTGGCGTGCAAAATGCGATTCACTGGGGGCCGAGGTGGATTATCCCGCACAAGGCCTCTTTGTTGGCACCAACGAACGTGGCGCGATGTTATTGCGCCAAGACGGCATCACCCACATTCAATGTCTGACAGAGCAGATGGCCACATGATGAAGCTCGCCCGCACGATTCGACTCGATGAGTCCGATGATAACGTCTTCCATCAGGCGGCCAGCTCGGGAGAGTGGGCGATTTCCGGTGGATTTGCTTTTTCGAACTTCAGTGAAGACGATCTGGCGGGAAAAACCCGCCAAGAATTTGCAAATGGCTGGCTCTCGCTTGACAGCTTCGGGAGAGCCACCTTCGCTGCCGTGACCGTCATCACAGAGCAGGAGTTCCAAGAACTGATCGATCGTTTAGCCGCGCATTTTGTCGAATACTATGGGGCGCCAAATATTGACGCCGCGCGCCCTGTTGCAGCCGAAGAACTCGAACAGATGCGTGCAATGTGTGAGGATCATGACGACAACACCATCGTGATGATTTCACGAAGCCTGACCGATACAGGCGTCCATGAATCCTATCGATTCAGTGCCCCGCAGGGCGCATCATTAGACACATTTGCGGTTCATGGATCCGTCGACTGAGACGGCCGCAAAAACTCCGCATACGGGATATAACGGACTGGCACACCCGGCTCGATCAGGGCTTCGTCAAAACCGATTTCAACCAAACCATCAGCCCAGCTCAGACTCGATATTCGACCCGACCCCTCTGAGCCGAAGACGTCAACCCGTCCTTCATCGTTGATGCGGGCACGGAGGTACTCAGATCGGCCGCGGCGTTTTTTCTTTGTAAAGGCTGCCGCTAGGACCATGCCTCGAGGTTGCCGCCAGACGCCACCAGCAAGCACTTCCATGGCGGGCCGACCAAACACCATCGTGCATACCCATGCGGCAACTGGGTTACCAGGTAGCCCAATTAATGGCGTTCCCTGCCACATCCCCAGCGCCAGAGGGCGACCCGGTTTTAAGGCGATTCGCCAGCTGGTCAATTCGCCCTCTGCCT
>JAGYIK010000095.1 GCA_018402605.1 Litorivicinus sp.
TGGCACGTCCGAAACTCCGCTTTTCTGAGGCCACAGAAATCGCCATGCGCGAACATCCATGGCCAGGAAATGTCCGCGAACTGCAAAACGCGATCGAGCGCGCTGTCGTTCTGACAGATGGACCCATGATCCAACCGGCGGACCTCGGACTGAAACGCGCGCAAAAACTTCGATCGGATCAACCGCAATTCACCGGAATAGAGCAGCGCCCAGCCGCTGACTCCCATACGATGATGTCGTTGGAAGACTACTTTCAACACTTCGTCATGAGTCACCAAGACCACATGAGTGAGACTGAGCTCGCCAAACGACTGGGGATCAGTCGAAAGAGCCTTTGGGAGCGCCGCCATCGCCTCGGCATCCCAAGACGCCGAGATGAGAGTACGACCTAAGCTGTAGGTGAATTTGTTACCAATAGTTACGCAAAGTAACACATTGAGTCATTTATTCACTCGACTTTCGTCGCGCCCTGCAAATCCGGACCCACCAACCAATTGAATTTTATGAATACTTCAGACTCCTCACAACTTGGCATGACACGTGCTTTCTATTTTGTGTTCGTTATAACTCCAATAAAAAAGAACAGAGCGGCGAAAACGATAAAAAAATAGCCGAATGAGATTACGGTTCACTGTGAGAACTGTGCTTCGGGGGGACACGATGTCTCCTGGGATCCATAAAAATAAGAACGCAAAGTCGTCAAAGATCCCGGTTATAAGGAAAATAGCTTGAGGTTCAGATTGCACACTGAAAGGTAATTTTAAATACGACGCGAACAATAACAATAAATCACCGCGTGATTAGAAGGGGCTTAGGCCCCTTTTTTATTGTCTAGCTCTGGTATCATGCTGCTTTTCTAGCACAGGAGCAGGCATTGTTCTCACTGTTCAACAAGCATAAGCGAGGCACACACATCGACATTTACCGAGATGCGATCTCGCAGGAATACCATGGTATTGAACATCGAGACCTGTCACCTGGCAGCCTTCGAGTCATCGAGATTTTGCAACACGCAGGATTTCAAGCCTATCTTGTTGGTGGCGGAATTCGTGATCTACTGCTTGGCAAGCATCCCAAAGATTTCGATGTCGCCACCAGTGCCAAGCCGCAAGAAATTCAGCGGTTGTTTCGTAAATCTCGCATTATTGGTCGACGATTCCAGATTGTTCACGTCCGGATGGGTGCAGAGATTGTTGAAGTCACTACATTCCGTGGCTCAGCTGAGAATAGCGATCACCAGCAGGCCAACGCATCAGGCATGCTCGTTCGCGATAACGTCTTTGGCTCAGTCGAGGACGATGCCGTACGCCGCGATTTCACCATGAATGCGCTGTACTATGATCCATCCAATCACGAAGTCATTGATTTCGTCGGTGGCTATGATGATCTCGAAGACCAAATTATTCGGATTATTGGTGATGCGGATAAGCGTTACCGAGAGGATCCTGTCCGGATGCTCCGTGCGATTCGCTTTGTCGGGAAGCTGGGACTGAAATTAGCGGAAGATACTGCAGAGCCTATCTCTCGGCTTGCCCCACTCTTGCGTGATGTATCTGCCTCACGCTTGTTTGATGAAGTATTGAAGCTCCTGCAGGCCGGACACGGTCTGGCGACCTTCAAGCAGTTGGTCAAATATGATTTGCTCCGGCCACTCTTTCCACAAACAGATGACATCCTCCGCGAGGGCGATGATCCGCACTACGAGCGTTTGATTCATCTCGCACTAACCAATACCGATGCAAGGCTCGCTGAAGGGAAATCTGTCACGCCGGCATTCCTGTATGCCGCGCTCTACTGGCCTCAAGTGCATCGCCGCTGGCAAGAACTCGAAGCAGAGGGAAACAATCGAGCGAGCAGTCTCTTGATTGCCGGATCGGAGACACTCGATTTCAACCAGCAGTTCGTCGCGGTACCCAAGCGCTTCACGATCACCGTGCGCGAAATCTGGGATCTACAAGTGAAGCTTGAAAAGCGACACGGACGCCGCCCCGATTCGACACTCGAGCACCCCCGCTTCCGAGCCGGGTATGACTTTTTACTCCTCCGGGAACGTGCGGGCGAAATTCCCGGTGGACTTGGCGAGTGGTGGACCCAATATCAAATCGCCGATGAAAGCGATCGCCGCGCACTGATTGCCTCAGCGCAGACTGAAGTCGAGGACCCGCAACCGAAGCGTCGTGCCAGAAAGCGTCCACAGCGACCGACACATGTCGACTGAGGTGTTCCTCGGCCTCGGCTCGAACCTGGGCCAACCTGAAACCAACATCCACTCCGCAATCGCCATGCTTCAGGATGCCGTTACCGATCTTTCGGTTGGAGGATGGTACCGATCAAAGCCTCTGGGGCCGTCGGCTCAACCCGATTATGTGAATACTGTCGTGCGCGCTAGGACGAACCTCGACCCAGACGCATTGCTGGACCTGTGCCAGTCCATCGAAGCAGCACACGATCGCGTCCGGAGCGAACGTTGGGGTCCGAGAACACTCGATATCGACATTCTGTATTTCGGACAATCACGTATCGAGTCACCACGTCTAACCATCCCTCATCCAGAAATTCTCAATCGATCATTTGTCGTCTTTCCACTACTCGATCTCATACCAACGGCGATCACCCCAACAGGTGACCACCTGGATCGAAGGCGTTACGATCCAGATTCTCTGACATCGATTACTCCAACATAAGGACCAATTATGGGCCGCGTGACACTGACTCAACTGAAAAAACACCGCCAAGATGGATCGCGATTCAGCATGGTCACCGCCTATGACGCCTGCTTTGCGAAGATTGCATCTGACGCAGGCATCGACAGTATTTTAGTCGGTGATTCATTGGGTATGGTTTTACAGGGTCACGACAGCACACTCCCGGTGACTGTTGAAGATATCGCCTATCACACGCGGTGCGTCGCTGCCGCCTCGCCACAGTGTCTCATCGTCAGCGACATGCCTTTTATGGCCAGTGCAACGACACAAGACGCCGTCAATGCAGCACGGACCCTCATGCAATCCGGTGCAAACGTTGTCAAAGTGGAAGGTGGCGCCAACCTCGCCGACCTCATCAAGCTCTACAACGACCAAGGCGTCGCCACATGCTGCCATCTCGGCTTAACGCCCCAGTTCGTCAATCAGTTTGGCGGCTACAAGGTCCAGGGACGCACCGATGAAACGGCAAAACGGTTGATCGACGCAGCGCACCGCCTCGATCAGATTGGATGCGATATCATCCTCCTCGAATGCGTCCCAAATCATGTGACGCGTGCGATTATCGAAGTGACTTCTGTTCCGGTGATCGGTATCGGTGCTGGACCCCAGTGCACAGGCCAGGTTCTAGTCATGCACGATCTGCTCGGCATCACCCCGGGCAAGCCTGCACGATTTGTAAGAAACTTCATGCAAGATGCCAACACGATCCAAGAGGCCTTCGCAAGTTTTGACCGTGCAGTGAAGGATGGATCCTTTCCTGCATTGGAGCACTCCTTTGTCGACTAATACACCGCGCATCATCAACACAGTCAGTGCATTGCGCGAGGAACTGAATCGAGCGCGTAGAGACAAACAACGTATTGGTTTTGTCCCAACAATGGGCAACCTACACCAAGGCCACCTCGACTTAGTCGCGCGTGCCGCAGAGCTCAGTGAATGTGTCGTGGTCAGCATCTTTGTGAACCCGATGCAGTTCGGGCCACATGAGGATTTTGATGCCTATCCTCGGACCTTGGACGTCGATTGTCAGGCGCTCAACGCAACAGCATGTGCGATTGTTTTCGCACCGACTGTGCGGGAAATGTACCCCGAAGGGGTCAATACAGAAATCGATGTCCCTAAACTTTCAACGATTTTATGCGGACACCATCGCCCCGGTCATTTCAAAGGTGTAGCGACAGTCGTCAACAAGCTTTTAAATATTGTGCAGCCAGACATCGCTGTCTTCGGCAATAAGGATTACCAGCAACTGCAGGTCATCCGAACCATGGTCTCGGATCTCCTAATGCCAGTCGAAATTGTCGGCGCGGATACAACACGAGAGGGTTCAGGGCTTGCCATGAGTAGTCGTAACGCCTACCTAACCGACGCAGAGCGAACGACAGCGGCATTACTCTACGCGTGTCTGAATCGACTCGGAGTGGCTTTGCAAAATGGTGACAAAATGGGAGTACACCTCAAACAAGAACGCGACCAATTGCGGCAAGCCGGGTTTGATTTGGATTATTTGGAAATTCGTGATGCGGACGATCTCACACGCGGGGCGGAAGAAGCGTCTCGTGCGGTGATTCTTGTGGCTGCCCGTCTCGGCAAGGCGCGTCTGATCGATAACCTTGTCGTTGACCTCAGCGCCGTCTAGATAAGACCCATAAAAAAAGCCCTGAAGGATCAGGGCTTTTTTACGTCTGCTTCCGCGGAGGCAGCGATGGCTTACATGTCTTTCATGGTCAGCTTAATTCG
>JAGYIK010000096.1 GCA_018402605.1 Litorivicinus sp.
ATAAAAATAGGCCGGTAGTCTCTCCATGCTTTCCGCTCTGCAGGCCGATTCATCGCATCGATGACTGAATCAAGACGTTTCGCACCGCCCATGATGCTCAGAACCTCAGTTCGATCGAGACCTTTGGCTTCAAGGCGATCGGCCATTGCCAGCACTTCAGGACGCGCCGCATAATTCGCGTGGGCCGTCGTCGCTGCAATGCTTAAGACCACTGCACTCACCAGATGTGTAATTTGACTTTTCATGAAGAATCCCCCGACAAAACACGATTCGTTCGCTGCATAGCCATCATGAGGCCGAACCCGACCAGCAACGACACAATGGATGTCCCACCATAACTGATCAGTGGCAATGGCACACCCACCACAGGCAAGACGCCACTTACCATACCCAGATTCACAAAGACGTAGACAAAGAAGGTCATGGTAATTGAGCCACAAAATAATCGCCCGAAATGCGTCTCAGCACGCGAGGTCAATAAGAGACAGCGCCCAAGAATCAACCCGTACATCAGGATGACAAGACAGATACCCAAGAACCCCAACTCTTCCCCAATGACCGCGACAATAAAATCAGTGTGCGATTCCGGTAAAAACTTGAGTTGTGCTTGTGTGCCCGCTGCATACCCCTTGCCCATCAGACCACCTGACCCAAGCGCCGTCATCGCCTGAATCGTATTCCACCCCGCTCCAAGGGGGTCGCTCTGTGGATCAAACAGGGTCAAAACACGCGCCCTCTGATACTCGTGCATTACGCTCCAAAGCACCGGAAGTGCAGCCAAGCCAGCCGCGAACAGTGCACCAAGGATGCGCCAGGACAATCCGGCCAAAAAAATCACAAAAAAGCCGGAGCCTGCGATGATGATGCTGGTACCTAAGTCGGGCTGTTTGGCGATCAAACCCACCGGGATCACGAGCATCACTGCGGCGATTAGGAGATGACTGTGCCGAGGCGGAAGTGGATGCCGTGTGAGCCACCAAGCCACCATGGCGGGCAAGGCCAGCTTCATCAATTCAGACGGCTGGAATCTGGGCAACCCGGGCAAATCAAGCCAGCGCTGCGCACCCTTGGCGCCCACGCCAAAAAGAAGGACTGCGACGAGCAATAGGATGGCGACCAAAAATACGACCGGCGTCAGCTGAATGATGACCTCCCGGCGGACCTGAGAGACCAGAGCCATTAGGCCCAATCCAACGACAACATGCGCCGCCTGCCGAATCACCATGTACTCATTTTGGCCAGAGGCCGAATACAAAACGAGTAAACCAAAGCAACTTGTCAGCAACAACATGAATCCCAAAAACGGATCCAGACCATAGCGTTGCGCAAATCGTTTCGGACGAAACGACTCAAACTGACCCGTCTCAGCCGCCGTCAGCATAGGTCCTCGCAATCACTCTGGAATTAACGTCTTCGACAAATTGCATATCGGGCGGTACTGCTCCGCCCTTTCTATCAATCAACCAGTAATCAAATAGTGCCCGTGCGATCGGTCCGCCTGTACTTCCGCCCGAGCCACCATTCTCAACGATCAGTGACACGACAATGCTCGGAGCCTCAGCGGGCGCAAAGCCAACAAACATTGCATGATCACGCAATCGCTCATCGATTTCATTTTCGTCATATTCGGCATCTTGAGCAATCGCAATGACCTGTGCTGTTCCGGTTTTTCCCGCAATCCGATACGACATATTTTGACCCGACGCTCTCGCCGTGCCCTTCTCACCGTGCATGACTTCCTCCATCGCGTCGATCATCCGTTCCCAGTCGTTCGGCGTCCCCAAATTCACGGGGACACCCTGCTCCAAGTCAGGCCGAACCGCATAGTGAGGCTCAATAAACGTGCCTCTCCGAGCCATCACGTTGGTGGCGGTCGCCAGTTGCAAGGGGGTTGTCACCCAGTATCCTTGACCAATGCCCGCAATCACAGTCTCTCCGAGATACCAGGGTTCACGTCGGGCATCTCGCTTCCACTGGCGACTTGGTAGAATTCCAGGTACTGTCCCCGTGACATCTGGGCCCTGTCGACGACCAAACCCAAACGGCGCCATCCCAGCTGCCATATCGTCGATGCCCAGCCGAACCGCCATCTCATAAAAATACGTATCACACGATTCAATGACCGCCACATCCATGTCGACCTGCCCATGACCCCACCGCTTCCAATCCCGGTAACGATGCTCGATGCCAGGCAACTGATAAAATCCGCGGTCGTTAATTCGTGTCTGCCAGGTGACTGCGCCGTAATGCAGACCTACAAGACCGAGCATCGGCTTGATCGTTGAGCCCGGCGGATACTGACCGCGCAATGCGCGGTTGAATAGCGGCGTATCGCGATCATTCTGCAGGGCGCGATAGCGTGCGCTCGAAATACCCCCGGTAAAAACATTGGCATCAAAACTCGGTGCACTGACCACTGCGAGCAGACCACCTGTCGCAGGATCCATAGCTACAATCGCTCCCCGACGGTCACCTAACAGGTCATACATCTTGGCTTGCAAACCAATGTCGAGATAAACCGGAATGTCATCGCCCGGGACCGGATCTTTTCGCTCCACGGTCCGCATGATCTGGCCACGGGCACTGGTCTCAACACGCTCGACACCCACTTGCCCAAGAAGCGCCTCTTCATAGGCCCTCTCGATCCCTAATTTGCCGATCATTTGCGTCCCAGCATATCGACGCTCGTCGATGTCTTGCAGCTCTTCAAGGGCGAGTCGCCCTACGTAGCCAAGACTGTGCGCAGTGAGTCCACCGAAGGGATAATAGCGGCGTGGGCTGGCCTGTAATCTCAGTTCGGGAAACAAAAACGCATCGACTGCCAAACGCGCAGCTTCTTCGTCCGTCAGTTCATCGAGAATCACAACCGGTTCTCGCGGACGCCGGCGTGCCTTCAAACTTGACGTAAATGTGCGAATCTCATCGTCAGAGAATGGAATACGAGCCCGTATCTCGGCGACAAGTTGCTCAATGTCATCCGACTCTTCTGGAATCACGCTCAATTGCAATCGCGGCGTATTCTCTGCCAATACAATACCGTTGCGATCAATAATCTGACCGCGTGCTGGGGGAACCGGCAGCGTCTGTAGACGGTTGGCTTCCGATGCTGTTACAAAACGCTCGTGCTCAACCAATTGCAACCAAGACAGCCGCACGATGAGAAGCAAAAGCAGTACCCCAGCACCACAGGCTGCGACAACCAAGCGCTGACTGATTAATTGACGTTCCCGGATCCCGGTTCTGAGTTCCAACTCAACTCCTGTGGTATGGATGGCCTTGGCGAATCGAATCTGCCCGATACAGTTGTTCGATCACCAAAACGCGAGCTAATGGGTGCGGGAATACCAAATTCGATAAACTCCAAGTCTGGTCTGCTCTCGATCGAATTGAAGCATCCCATCCATCAGCACCGCCTATAGCAAAGACCAAAGAACGACCGGAGAGTTCCCAACGCGTCAGCTGATCCGCCAAATCTGTGGTTGAAAACTGCGTGCCACGCTCGTCCAACACAACCAAAAAGTCTTGTGGCCGTAAACGCTCGAATAACCGCTTTGCATGCTCTTCTTGCGCAATCTCACCTGACTTTTTCGAAGCCGGAATCTCTTCAATCAGTAAACGAAACTGGTGCCGAAAGCGTGGCAAATACTCTGCACAGCCTGCTTGAATCCAATCCGGCATTTTCTGCCCGACTGCCAACAGTCTGACATCACTCATTAGTGCGCTGCGTCAGGCTCTCTTCCCCGACGCTCCCACAGTCGCTCCAAATCGTAAAATTCACGAATCGGCGGCTGCATCACATGCAACACAACAGTATCAAAATCGACCAGCACCCACTCGGCAGCATCCTCGCCCTCGCTGCCCAGTGCGCCAATGCCGTGCTTCACCTTGAGCTCTTGCGCGACATGATCAGCGAGCGATTTGACATGACGGCTCGAGGTACCACTGGCAATCACCAACCAATCCGTCACCGAGGTTTGTCCACGTACATCCACAATTCGGATATCCAGGGCTTTTAAATCTTCTAATGCATCGACGATTAAGCGCGTCAGTTCAGTATCTTCAATCATTCAGGGTCCGATAAAGCCTCTGTGTGTGGATGTATTCCGAAATCACATCTGGAATGGGGAGTTGTGTCTCACCGCGCAATAGTTTCTCACGGACAGCGGTTGACGACACCAACATCAATGGCGTTTTTAGCCGAAAAAGGCATCCAAACGGCGTATTTTCCAGTTCCTCAGTCGATTGTGCCTCACAAAGCGCCGCCATCGTGCTTGGCAACTGTGCCGTGACTCCCGCCCTGTCGAGCACGCAAACATGAGAAAGCGCCGGGATGCGCTCTGGTTGATGCCAACGACCGAGAC
>JAGYIK010000097.1 GCA_018402605.1 Litorivicinus sp.
AACGATGCGGAACTTCGATCAAGCCAAACACAGTGGGTGATCGAGGGAAATCCGATGGAGGCAGCCCTGCTCTCTGCGGCGATGAAGGCCGATATCGACCCCGCGCATCAACGGCAGATCGAACCGCGCATTGACGACATCCCTTTCGATTCAAAATACAAATTCATGGCCACCCGGCATGCGATCGGCGATGACGTCGTAACCCTGATCAAAGGGGCGCCCGAACGGGTGCTCGCGATGTGTGATTTTGAGCACACAATCAAGGGCGACCAACCCATCGATCGCGCGCATTGGGAAGACGCAATGGAAGGTCTCGCAAATCGCGGAAATCGTGTACTGGCGGTTGCAGTGAAACAAGGACCCGGAGCCGACCGTGGTCTGCAAATGGATCACGTCATGCATGGCAGTACACTGCTTGGATTGGTTGGCTTGATGGACCCGCCTCGGCCCGAAGCCAAAGCCGCCATAGCCAAATGCCATACGGCTGGTATTCGAGTGGTGATGATCACCGGCGATCATGCGCTCACTGCGGGTGAGATTGCTCGCCAACTTGGCATTGCTGACGCTCCTGTTGTTTGCGCTGGCGACGAAGTGGAAAAAGCAGACGACGGCGCGCTCGCCGAGTTGGTCACCCGTGTCGATGTTTTTGCGCGGACCACCCCGGAACACAAGCTTCGAATCGTGACCGCATTGCAGGCCAACAACCAGATCGCGGCGATGACTGGGGATGGAGTCAATGATGCGCCAGCCCTAAAACGCGCTGATGTCGGCATCGCAATGGGGCAAAAAGGCACCGAGGCTGCAAAAGAAGCATCAGAGATGGTCTTGGCGAACGATAACTTTGCCACCATCACAGCGGCCGTCAAAGAGGGCCGCACGGTCTATGATAATTTAAGCAAGGTCATCGCCTGGACCTTGCCCACCAATGGTGGACAAGCGATGACCATTCTAGCCGCATTAGTGTTCGGCATGACGCTCCCCATCACTCCAGTGCAAATTCTTTGGGTCAACATGATCAGTGCGGTCGCGCTCGGTTTAACTCTGGCATTTGAACCACCTGAGCACAATGTGATGCAACGACCTCCGTTGCCGCCCCACTCTTCGGTACTGACAGGACGTCTCGTATGGCAAGTCATCTTTGTCTCAGGTTTATTCGTGCTTGGCACCTTTGGTATTTTCAATGGGCGATCGGACAGGGTGAAGGCCTTGATACCGGCCGGACGCTTGTGGTGAATACCCTAGTGATTATAAAATCTTTTACCTTTTCAGCATCCGCTACCGTCATGAGACCGTGCTCACCTGGACTGGCGTATGGGCACCCCAGCCGTGCTCAGCGGCATGCTATTGTCAGTGCTCACTGGTATTACCTTCTGAGGGCCGATGCAAACCATCTTCTCGTCGACCGCAATTCAAATAGCCCAGCTGTGGGCCATGATTGTATCAGGCTGTGCTCATCATTGTCGAACTTGAAAAGTGGCTCTGGCGACGATTTCTCAGCGCGCGGCGAAAAGCTGATGCGAAGAACTTTTGACCAACTCAGCTCTTGTACAAAGCCGCCAAATCTAAAGCCTGCACAGGAGTTGGCCGTGAGTAATTTAAAGATTGTAGTACCTGTCGTAATCAGTGCTGTCTTATTGGTCGTGCGTTCAATTTCGTGGAAACCAATCATCCTGCAGTTGGTGCGTATATCGGCGAATGTTACAGGCAGTACAAGGTGATGATGCGAAACGCCGTGAAG
This sequence comes from Litorivicinus sp., assembly GCA_018402605.1. Taxonomy (GTDB): domain Bacteria; phylum Pseudomonadota; class Gammaproteobacteria; order Pseudomonadales; family Litorivicinaceae; genus HIMB30. Next base: position 1,739 of record JAGYIK010000097.1, read on the forward strand.
CTGAGCGCCATGATGGCGAGTGCCTCGCCGCGCAGTCAGGTCAAAAATTGTACACTGCTTGTGCGGCCTGCCATGGCGCGTCAACAGGTGAAGGTGGCATTGGACCGCGTTTACAGGGCAAACACAGGATGCCATCGTGGCCATGCTCGTTCAGTACAAAAATGGCGAGACTCGCGGTGCACAGAGCGCCATGATGTGGGGACAGTCAGCCGCACTATCATTCTGACATGGCCAATCTTGGCGCTTACGTCGAGACATTTTAAAACACGCGCCGAGCCAGCAGCAGTCGCTTCCACCTAAAATCCTGGGCGCACATGATCGAGTTCAGATTGCTAGCCAGAATCTTCGCTATGACTCAACCAACAAAACCCAAGAAAACAATCTAAAACTGCAACTGAACCGCTTGCAGCCCGTTCGAGAATCATTACTATACAAGTGTAATACGAAAGTTGAGTGTCCATGACACATCGATTCATGAAGGAGATCTTTCGATGAGTGATCAGATTACCCAAGCGACGGCTTCCACTGGTGTTGGCTTATCAAGTCGCCAGTAAGGTTCTGCTGTCGCCACATGTTGCTGTCATTAACGCTGTTTTTCAGCGCCGGAATATTACTCTCGCTGTCTCGACAAACGCCCTCCAATGCACTGGTTATTATCGATTGGTGGCATGATTGGATTATTGTTTGCTGCAAGCGATGCGAAATAGCGTTTCGGGCATTGCCACTGGTGTTCCTTTACTGGTTCATGGGCTGGACACTTGGCCATGATCCTCGTATTGCCTGCAGTCACCCGGCGGCGCTGCGCTCGTTGGTAACGCACTGTTTGGAACGGCTGCGGTATTCCTCTCGCTGTCGGCTTATGTGCTGACGAGCAAGAAGGATTTCAGCTTTCTGGGCGGATTCCTATTCACTGGATTGATCATCGCGTTGCTTGGAACCGTGGCTCTGTTCTTCTTCCAAGTTCCAGCACTTTCACTCGCAATCAGCGCAATGTTGGTGATGTTGGCTTCAGGTTACATCCTGTTTGATACCAGCCGGATTATTCATGGTGGAGAGACCAACTACGTGATGGCAACGGTCTCGTTGTACATCAACATCTACATGCTGTTCACAAACCTCTTGTCATTGCTTGGTGTGTTTTCAGGCGACGAGTGAGACGGTTTGCAATTTTGATGTGCCTGTCCCCTGATTCGGGGACAGTCGCACAACACGCTGTCGAGACAATCAAGGCCGCATTGGAGAGAAACCATGCGGTCTTCGTGTTTTTGTACGAGGATGGCGTCGGGTTCGCTCGGTGTGATCGCGACATCCCGCAAGGTGAAACCGATAGCGTTTTGGACTTTCAGCATTTGTTATCGCATTCGAATCTTGCCGTTGTCGCCTGCGTGACCGCCGCGGAACGACGCGGTGTCCGTGACGCACAAACCGATCCGCGGATTCGACTTGCAGGTCTCGGTGAATGGACTGAACAACTGTCTCAGGCAGATCGAGTGGTGCAATTCCGATGAAAACCACCGCACTCGTAATTCGGCATGGACCGGGGCACAGGCTGGGTATGCGTGAGATGGTTGACATGGCCCTTGTGCTTGCCACCTTCGACTGCCCTGTGTCGGTCGTGCTTCAAGATGATGGCGTGTTCTGGGCCTCCCTCCCTCCCTTTGCAGAGAACAATCCACTCTCCCTCAATGGCCGACTGAAAAGTATGCCACTGTATGATATTGAGACGATTCTGATCGACGCGGCCAGCCTGCAGGCGCGTGACGTTTCGATCCATTCAGAGTGTCCGGCACATCCCTGTTCTCACTCTGAAATTGCGACCTTGCTCGCGCGCGTTGACTGTATTTTGGAAGCCTAGCCGTGATTCATTTTGTAACTCAGAAGACCGCCCTCACGGATTGCATTGCGTGGTTACAACCAAACGACCGCGTCGTGCTTTTTGGCGACTGTGTGGCGAGCTCGTCCTTGATTTTTGATCAGTGCCCAACAAGCGTCGTTGTTGCAGCATTTTGTGATGATGCTGAGCGGCTCGGATCTGATCGCATCACGCGTATCAATGGCAAGACCCTTGTTGAGTGGCTCGAGGCATCGCCCTGCCGCACCTGGAGTTAACCAATGGCCTTGGCTCTAGCGCTTGACGACGATGGTTACCTGCTCGATCGAACGGTGTGGTCACCCCGGATTGCCGAGCAGCTCGCAGTCGATGAGCACATTGAACTCACCGAAGTCCATTGGGCCTTGATTGCGTTAGTTCAGGCGTATTTCGTTGAATTTGAGCATGCGCCTGCGATGCGCCCGCTTGTGAACTGGGTCAAAAAGCATCGGGGGCCAAATGAGGGGAATAGCCGATTCCTTCATCAGCTGTTTCCTGTAAGTCCAGCAAAACAGCTTGCGCGGATCGCTGGGTTACCCAAACCGACGAAGTGCCTTTAACCTTTGGGGACTAATCGGTCCGTTTTCAGGTAGGGCCTCAATACCTCCGGTACGCGAATACTGCCGTCTTCGTCCTGATAATTCTCAACAACAGCAATCAAACA
>JAGYIK010000098.1 GCA_018402605.1 Litorivicinus sp.
AAGCAGGGCGTTGCCAGAGTCATTGGACCATTGCGACTCGCAGCATCTTTGTTTCAGGCGATCTGGATTCTCTCGCGACTAAAGCCGAGCGTCTGTGTTGGATTTGGCGGATACCCAGCAGGCCCGGGTGGCATGGCAGCACGACTGCTTGGTATTCCTTTGGTCATTCATGAACAAAACGCGATTGCCGGCATGACCAATCGGTACCTCGCTAAGTTTGCAACCAAGGTGCTGACTGCATTTCCGGATGTGTTACCGAATGGGGAATGTGTTGGTAATCCAATTCGCCCTGAAATCGACAAGGTGGGACGAAAGCGAGTGGCTGAAGGCCATCAGTCGTCGGGTACGACACGCATCCTCGTGGTGGGCGGCTCGCAAGGCGCGCGCGCACTGAACCGCGAGCTTCCGGCGAAGTTTTATCAAGTGGCTGAGCAGTATGGAATTGAAGTCACCCATCAGGCTGGCGTCCAAGGCGCAGATCAAGTTGAACAGTCCTATCAGGCGTTGAATTTAGATGCGACCGTGGTGGCCTTTATCTCCCGGATGGACCAAGCCTACCAAGAGGCTGACATCGTCGTGTGTCGCGCTGGCGCGCTCACGGTCTCAGAGCTTGCCAGTGCAGCAATGCCGTCTGTGTTGATTCCGTTTCCGCATGCGGTTGATGACCATCAAACAAAAAATGGCCAACAGCTTGCAAAGGCTGGGGCTGCGGTAATTGTGCAAGAGTCGGAATTGGATATTTTTGTCGCAAAGATGTCCGATATTTTGCGTGCTCCTGAGAATTTGACCCAGATGGCACGGGCTGCACGTTCAGTTTCTCGGCCTGAAGCCACGACCGATGTTGCAAACCGCGTTTTGGAGGTGGCCCTTGGTTAACCGCATGGGTCATATCCAGCATATGCATTTCGTCGGTATCGGCGGCGTGGGTATGAGCGGTATTGCGGAAGTCTTATTGAACCAAGGCTATCGGGTGTCGGGTTCGGATATGAAAGACAGCCCGACAACCGAGCGCCTCGCTCAGCTGGGCGCAAACGTATCGATTGGCCACGATGCGGCACACATCGAAGGCGCTGAAGTGGTTGTTGTCTCCAGTGCGATTGATACGCAAAACCCTGAAGTTGCACGTGCTCTGGCCGAGCGTATCCCTGTCATTCCGCGCGCACAAATGCTGGCTGAACTCATGCGGTTCAAACATGGCATCGCGATCTCTGGAACCCATGGTAAAACGACGACCACGTCCTTGGCTGCATCTGTTTTGGCTGAGGCTGGGCTCGATCCGACTTATATCATCGGCGGCAAACTCAATCAGGCGGACACCAACGCAAAGTTAGGCGACAGTCAGTATATGGTTGCTGAGGCCGACGAGTCCGATGCCTCCTTTTTGGTTCTTAAGCCAATGATCGCGATCGTGACCAACATCGATGCAGATCACATGTCGACCTATGGTGGTGATTTTGAGCGTCTAAAGAATACCTTTATTCAATTTCTACAAAATACACCGTTTTATGGTCTTGTAATCGCCAATGCCGATGACTCTGTGGTGACGGAAATCCTGCCCCGAGTGGGTCGAAGAGTCGTAACCTTTGGTATCGATCGTGACGCTGACTACCGTGCCATCAAGCTCGAAACCGAAGGCTTGCGAACACGTTTTCAAGTCACCCGCCCAGAGGGGGATCGTATTGCTGTTGAGTTGTCGATGCCTGGGAGACATAACGTTCTTAACGCGTTGGCCGTGATTGCGCTGGCGGACCATCTGGGTGTGGACGATGCGTCGATGCAACAGGCTCTTGCCAACTTCCAGGGTGTTGGTCGGCGCTTTCAGTTGGCTGGAAGTATTCGTCGCGGGGACCAGCAGGTTCCGGTTATCGACGATTACGGACACCATCCAAAAGAGCTGGAAGTGACCTTTGATGCGGTGCGGGCAGCCTATCCCGGTCGACGGCTTGTCAGTGTGTTTCAGCCACATCGCTTCTCTCGAACACAGGATTTATTCGACGACTTTGTCTCTGTATTAACGACCGCCGATGCCCTGGTGTTGTTGCCGGTCTTTGCGGCAGGCGAAGTTCCTATTGTCGGCGCGGAATCCAAAGATCTGGCCAAGCTGATTCGCCAAGTGGGTCGTTGCCAACCCGTAGTGGAAAAGGACTTTGCGCATGTGATTGCGCGGCTTGATCAACTCCTCGAACCAGGCGATGTGGTGTTGGTTCAGGGTGCAGGGTCCATTGGCCGATTGCCGGCGGAAATCCTAGATCGGCTAGGGGGTGCGCAATGAATTGGTCAACCGAGCGTGTCGCTCTCTTGTACGGTGGTGTTGGTGCTGAGGCTGCAGTGTCATGCGCGGGTCGCGAGGCCGTCGCGTCGGCCATGCAGGCGCTTGGGATTCGCCCAATCGAGATCGATGTGAAAACAGATTACATCCAGCGCCTGACCACTGAGCGGCCTGATCGCGTATTCAACCTGGTCCACGGTCGTCCGGGAGAAGATGGGGTACTGCAAGGCGTCCTCATCGCGCTCGGTATTCCGTTTACAGGCTCAGGCTTAGCTGCGTCTGCCTTGTCACTCGATAAGCCCCGCACGAAACAGATTTGGGAGTCGCTTGGTTTGCCAACTGCACCCATGGTTGTGGTCACCGAGGTTGAACAAGCTGACATCTGCATTAAGCGTCTCGGGCAGGATGTATTTGTCAAGCCGGCCCATGAGGGATCCTCGGTCGGTGCTTTCGCAGTCACTGGCGTCGATGCCCTGCGTGAGGCGCTCAGTCAGGCACTGACGCATGATTCACGCGCGTTGGTCGAGCCCTTGTTGCCGGGCCCTGAATACACGGTTGGCGTGGTGCGCGGCTTGGCACTTCCAGTGATTGGGATTCGTCCTGCCAGTGGTTTTTATGACTACCGAGCAAAGTATGAGACGGATACGACCGAATACGCGATCCCATCGGGATTGTCACCGGATATGGAAGCCGAGGCGCAACAACTCGCACTGGAGGCATTTGAGGCACTGGGATGCCGAACGTGGGGCCGTATTGACTTTATGTTGGATAACACCGGCGAGCTCCTTTTGGTCGAGTGCAATACCGTCCCCGGAATGACAGACCACTCACTTGTCCCTAAAGCAGCTAAGGCGGCCGGAATGGATATGCCGATGTTGATTGAGCAAATTCTCCTCGATGCGGAGGTGACGCCATGACAGTCAAGCAAATGGCAACCCGGACCCTCAATCACTGGAAGGCAGTGATGCTGATCTTGGGATTGGGTCTGACAGGTTCCCTTGCAGCGAGTGGGCTTGGCCACTTGATGGATCAAATCCAAATTCGCCAGGTGCACCTTCAGGGCGACTTGCGTTATCTCGACGCCCAGATGTTGGAATCTGATTTGACGCGCCAGTTTTCGGGGCGGTTCCTCGATGCGGCCTTGCCACAGGTGATCTCAACTGTTGAGGCCCACCCATGGATCGCCAATGCATCAGTGCGCCGCGTCTGGCCTGACACCTTAGTGATCGAAGTCATTGAACAGCGTCCCGTCGCGATCTACAACGACACATTATATCTGGGCTTGTCTGGTGATCTATTCGAGCCACCCACTCCAGTGACCAAGGCCTTACCTCGCCTATACGGCGCCTTGTCGGAGACGATGCAGGTCTATAGCCACTATGGTGTCTTCGCCGATCGATTTGCCGATGTGTCGGATGTGATCAGTGTCGCGCGCGGAAACGATCTTGGCTGGGATTTAACCCTAGAGAACGGCGTGCGCGTACGTTTGGGTCGCACCGATACGCTTGGCCGTTTGGCCCGTGCCCGCGATGTAATGCAGCGCCTTGATGCAGAGCAGTTACAGCAGTTGCAAGAGGTTGACGCACGTTATGGCAATGGGGTCGCCTTGGCTTGGAGCGCTGCACCATGAGCCACGTCTTGGTCCTCGACATTGGTTCAAGCCAGGTCACAGCAGCGGTTGCTGAGCTGACTGCGGATCGTCGCATCGTCGTCCGTGGGCTTGGGCGCGCACGTTCGAATGGGCTGAAACAGGGTGTTGTG
>JAGYIK010000099.1 GCA_018402605.1 Litorivicinus sp.
GTTTTGGGATCCGTGCAATGCGATGCGCTCGATCCACATACCAGCCGACAAAATCAGCGGCATCTGAAAAATTATCACGGCTGGCCAAATAGCTTCGGGTCGCCCGCTTGTAATCACTCCATGTCCCGTCTTTCGCTTGTGGATAACCAAAGGCCGAGCTCGCTCTTGGCCCCGGCAGCACCCACAAAATCCGCGTCCGCGGCGGCTTGGCATTGGCGACAAAGGAGGACTCTTGCCGAATAAACGCCAAGATCAACCCTTCAGGAACACCCCAGCGATCGGATGCATCCTCCACTGCGTCGTACCAGCCCGGCTTCTCAGCTAGGAGTTGGCAGGCATTTTCTTGGTTTCTCGGTGGCGCGGTCGCACACCCCACCATCACCATCATCATGCCAATGAGTAGTGCACGTGTGATCATTTTAAAAACTCCAATAATCCCTGTTCGTCCATCACTTGAATGCCGAGCGATTCTGCTTTTGTCAGCTTACTTCCGGCCCCAGGACCGGCAACAACCACGGTTGTCTTTGCACTGACCGAACCGGACACTTTTGCACCAAGGCCTCTTAAAACTTCGGCCGCCTCATCACGAGTCATCGTTTCAAGGGTACCCGTAAGCACCCAAGTCTGCCCCGAAAGATCTGGACCCTTACGCTCAGTCGGTTCCGGCTCCGTCCAACGAACGCCTGAATCCATCAAATCCTGAATCACATGGCGATTTTCCTCAGATGCAAAAAAATGCTGAATATGCGAGGCAACAATCGGACCCACATCACCCACCTCAAGCAATGCATCGAAATCCGCTGCCATGAGTGCATCTAAGGTTTGAAAATGCTGCGCAAGCGTCCGTGCGGTGGCCTCGCCGACATCCCGAATACCAAGCGCAAATAAAAATCGCGCCAAGGTGGTCTCCCGAGCCGCTTGAATTGATTCAATCACGTTGGCTGCCGATTTCTCAGCCATTCTGTCCAAGCCAACCAATTGCTCCGAGGAGAGCCGAAACAGATCCGCCGGACTATGCAACAGTCCCTCTGCAATCAGAAGCTCCAGTAATTTTTCTCCCACGCCCTCAATATCGAGCGCTTTGCGCGATACAAAGTGCTTTAAGTGCTCGAGTCGTTGCGCCCCACAGACCAGTCCACCGGAACACCGAATCACGGCTTCACCCGGCGCACGTTCAATCGGCGATGCACAGACAGGACACGCTAATGGCATCACGACTTGAGGTAAATTCAGGGTGCGCTCATCCGCGAGTACTCGAACCACCTGTGGGATCACATCGCCGGCCCGTCGCACCATGACACGATCGCCAGGCCGCACATCCAAATACGAAATCTCATCGAAATTATGCAACGTGGCATTCGAAACCGTCACACCACCCACAAAGACAGGCTCCAACCGGGCCACCGGAGTGATCGCTCCGGTCCGCCCAACCTGCACATCAATGGCGATGATCCGGGTCGCAGCCTCTTGCGCTGGGAACTTCCAGGCACTTGCGTATCGCGGCGCTCGGGCGACAAAGCCAAGGGATGTCTGCAAATCCAGACGATTGACTTTAATAACCATCCCATCGATCTCATAGGGTAACTGGTCACGTTCCTCTAACAGATCGCGGTACGCCTGCTCTATCCGCACTGCGTCGCCGACCACCAGCCCTGGATTAACTGGAATTCCCATGGCTTTGAGCGCCGCCATGGTAGCTTGATGTGTCGGTGCGAGCGGTTGAGACAATTCCCCGGTGCCATAGGCATAGAATGACAACGGCCGCTGCGCCACGAGTGTCGGATCCAATTGCCGAAGGCTTCCAGCAGCCGCATTTCGGGGATTCACAAAGGTCTTCTCACCGGCGTCCAAAAGACGTGCATTCATTGCGTCAAAGTCAGCCTTTTTCAGGATGACCTCGCCGCGAACTTCGACAATTTCTGGAATCGAGTCAGCCATCAATCTGAGCGGGATCGACCGGATAGTCCGTACATTGGCGGTCACATCTTCACCAGATTGGCCATCACCACGGGTCGCAGCCTGAACCAGATTGCCTTGCTCATAACGGATCGACAGCGCCAATCCATCGAGTTTGGGCTCGGCTGTCCACTCCGGTGTCAATCCATCCAGACGGTCCGTCACACGTGCGACAAATTGCGAAAATTCCTCAGCATCAAATACGTTATCTAAAGACAACATCGGCACACGATGGGTGACTTCTTGAAACCCCTGATCGGGTTTTGCACCCACCCGCTGGGTGGGCGAATCCGAACGTACATAGTCAGGATAATCCGCTTCAAGCGCTAAAAGCTCAGCCATCAGCGCATCGTATTGAGAATCACCGATCGTCGGCGCATCGAGCACGTGGTAGTTGTAGTCGTGTTGACGGATTTGTTCTGAGAGGACCTTGATGCGTTGGCGAACAGGCTCGGTCATGGGCGCATGAGATGCTGATGACCGGCTTTAGCGCGCGCAAGGTCGATCCAATCTTTAGAGATCGCGACACCCGAATCGTCATAGATATCTCCACCAATCTCGCGCGCAATACTCCGAGCTCCAGAGATCAACTCATTAACCGCAAACACCGGGTCGGTTTGTTTGGATAACTGGGTGAACAGGAAAAAACCGGGCGCGTCGATGGATTTGGCGTCTTCATCGAACGTACCGGGCTCGATGGCATTGACCAGTGAAAACAATGCCTGATCGGACTGATTCATTGGAATTCGCTGATACACGTTTTGATCGGTCCGACGCAAACCCGCACGCAAACATGCCGTATGCAAGTTCACCCCAACGAACCGCTCAGCTCGGGCTGGTTTCAACTGGATCACAACCATATCACTCAAATCGGGCGGACTTGGTTCAGGCGCAACTGCGCTGTGCTCGACCTGATCTTGAGCTGGAAACGCCTCGGCTTCAGTTCCGGCCGGGGACTGCTCAGGCACAGCGGTTAGCGAAGCATCTGCTGATTTAGTGAACCCAAATAAACGACTCACGGCGCCTGAAAACACGCCTTTCGACTCGGATACTGCCTCAATCGGCGCCGACATCGGCCCCTCGGTCAGGATCGCCATGTCCGCTTCGTGCGAGCCCTGCGCCCCATGCACTTCGGGTTGGGGTTCGGATCCTTGTTCGTGTTGAGCGGGAGTGGATGCATCGAGCCCCGGATGCTCTGCTTGTGGCTTGGACGTCTCGACCGGAGGCTCGACATCAAAGACCGGCTCCTTGCGCTCACCACTTTTCTTCAGCCGTTTTTGCGCCTGCGCTTCTGCGGTCGCAGACGCCTCAGGCTGCGGTTCGGAGGGCATTGCAAATAACGGATCCGTTGTCGGATCCACAATGAGTTCGTGCAGCGTATTTTGATCTGTCGGCTTCATCGTTTCAGGCTTGATTTCAGAAGCCCACAGATTGAGCTGACTGGCATCACCTGAGTCGAACAAAGGGTCGCGATCGAGCTTTGGCTCAAGATCCTCAGGTGTCGCACGTTTGACTGGGCGCGGCGGACTGACATCGGTCCGCGCCGGCGACTCAGGTGGTGACGCGATCAGATCCAACTTGAGGCCCTGTCTTCGGTGTTTAATCGTTCGGCGCACACCATCCACCAAGAGCCCAACAATCAAAATTGAGCCCAGTATCAGTAGATATTCCCGTAAACCGAATTCCATGCGACCTCTATTCCTGACTCGCGAGCTCAACAGCGCGCTCAATATCCACTGAGACCAACCGTGAAACGCCGGGTTCCGACATCGTAACGCCCATCAGTTGGCTGGCCCGCTCCATTGCGATCTTGTTGTGCGTGATATAGATAAACTGCACCGACTGGGCCATTTTAGCAACGGCTTCAGCATAACGCCCCACGTTTGCATCATCCAAGGGCGCATCCACCTCATCGAGTAAACAAAAGGGCGCCGGGTTCAATCGGAAAATCGCAAACACAAGCGCCAATGCGGTCAATGCTTTCTCACCTCCACTCAACAAGTAAATGCTCGAATTTCGTTTACCTGGCGGACGCGCCA